>NZ_CP135136.1:0-300000 GCF_037013735.1 Candidatus Legionella polyplacis | reverse complement strand
TTCGTTAATACTAGTTTTTTGATAGGCTATATAATGATGAGGTTTTTCTGTAAGGATAATAGCAGTGATAGCATTTTGTTTGTATGGCCAAGATATTGTAGGAATTTTTAATATTTTTTTTGCAATAGATTTTTTTCCATCTGTAATTAGTAATAATTTTCCAATCCATGTATTTTTTTGATTGCTTACATTGATTCCGGTATTAGTATCTATAATACTGTTTATAGTGTTTATTGAAAAAAAAAAGATATTTTGTAATTGATGGGCTTTTTTTAGTAAGGTAATTCTTATATTATAATCGGAAATTATATATCCTAGTTGAGGTAATTGTATTGTTTTAGAGTCAAATGTAATGGAAGATTTTCCTATGGAATCATATAGATATATTTTTTTAAATGGATTTTTCTTTAATGCGTTCCATATACCGATATGTTTTAAAAATTTTTTTGATGTGGAAGTAATAGTATAAATTTTTGGGGTTTTAATGATGGATTTTTTTGGAATAGCATTTTTTTCGATAATTGCAATAGAAAAATTGTTTTTTGCTAGGGCAATAGCTGATATTAATCCTATTAATCCTCCTCCTATAATAATGATATCGAATTTTTTTTTTATGTATCATTTAAAATGATTAAATACTTTAAGTTTTAATTGTATAAATTGGTATTGTAACCTAATGTATAATGTATTAAAATTTTTTTTAAAAATTTTATATTGTTTATTGCTAAAAAACCTAAACTTCTTAAAAAATTTGTTTTATGAGATTTATTTTTAAAAATTTTTGTTATGATTTTGGTGATATTAATGGTAATTTTATGATCTTTTTCACGATTGTTTTGATATGAAATAAGCATTTTTGGTGTTATTTTATGTTGAATTATGTATTTTATTAGTATATTTATATCACGCAATCCTAAATTAAATCCTTGTGCTCCAATGGGATGTAAAGTATTTGCAGCATTTCCAATAAATATTATTGGCCATAGAGTTACTTTTGGCATAGCAGATTGATATAGTTGATGTAATAAACGTTTTTTGCTTATACATATAAATTTTCCTAACTTGTATCCAAAATGTTTTTGTAAATATTTTAAAAAAAATTTTTTATTTGTATTCAAAAGCCATTGAGCTTTTTTAGTTGGTAATATCCAAATAATAGTTATTTGAGATGGATTAATTGGAAGTACAGCTAAAGATTCAGAATATTTAAAATATTTATATGCTGTGTATGAATAATTTTTTTTTATAGTTATATTTGCTGTAATAGCTTTTTGTTTATGAATTTTTTCTATTTTATTTTCTGATCCAATCATTTTTCTTACAGATGATGTGGTTCCGTCTGATGCAACAATTAATTGAAAGTTAATATATGTTTTTATTTTAGAATCTATATTGTAAATAGTTGCAGTTCTTTTAAGAGTATTTATGTCTTTAAGTATTGAAGAACATAATATAAAATTTTTATCTATTATTTTATATAAAATTTTATTTATTGTATTAGCCTCTATAATATATCCAACGGGTTTATTTGTTTTTCTTTCTATGCAAATTTTTCCGAAATGTTGATATGCTGAAATGTATATTTTATAAATTGGAGTTGATTTTTTTTGTAAAAAATTCCAAATTTTTAGTTTTTTTAGAATATAAATACTATTCAAAGACAAAAAGATGTTTTTTGAATAATAGTTTGTAGAAGATTTTTTATTGCTTATAGAATTTTTTTCTATCAATAATACTTTATAGCCATTGTTTTTTAATGTTAAAGCTAGTATCATCCCTATAATTCCACTTCCAATGATAAGAATATCAGTTTCTATTATCATTTTGATAAAATTGAATAATTATTTTTTAATATATATTTTATATAAGTTTTTTATATTTATTTATTAATTTAGTAAATATATTTTACTTATATTTTTTTATATATTATTTATTTATATTTGTAAATAATTACATTATTTGTTTTTTAAATTTATATAATTTTTGTATTTATTGTTATTTTTATTAAAGTAATATAATGATTGTTTTTATGGAAATATAGGTATTCAATTCAAATTGATTTCAATAAAATAATATTACTATGTATATAGTTTTTTAAATAAATTTTGTTTTTAATGTTAATTAAATTAAAATTATGTTGTATAAATATTTTATTTAAAAGATTTTTATATTTTTGTTTTAGTGTTAGATTTATTAATTCACAAGTTTGAAAAGTTTAAAAATAATGCTAATAGTTTATTGATTATTTAAAATTTAGTTTTAATATTTAGATTTGATCTATATTAGGTTTAGGTAGTGAAACTTTTTTAGTTTAGCAAAAAGAATAGTAGTTTTGATGTTTTGTGTTGTTTTAATGGAATAGAAAAATATTTATAGGATAGAATTTTTAAATTGATTTTTCAATTAGTTTTGTTACATTGTTATATATAAATAAATATTTTAGGTGTATGTTAAATATTATTTATTTTTTTAGTAGACATTAAATGGTTTTGTAATATATATTTTTTAGAGATTTATATATTGATTAAAATATATAACATTGAGAAATTAAGTGTTCATTATCAATATATAAATTGATTATAAATTTTAAGATGTTTGTGATTAAAAATCATATTTTTATATGTATAAAATTTAAATGTATTTTTTTTTATGAATAAAGTTATATGTTTTATAATAATTAAGTATTGAAAAATATATTTTTTTGAGTTTAAAATAAAGGGTTTTATTCCTGTAAAGGTTAATTTTAATTATTACTATATAATAGTATGATATAATATATAATGTAATGTTAAGTATAAAGTATTTGAAGTAAAATAATAATATATTAATAGGTTTATTAATTATAAATTTATAATTTATGGTATTTTTTCCCGGTAGCTCAGTTGGTAGAGCGGATGACTGTTAATCATTAGGTCGCAGGTTCGAAGCCTGCCCGGGGAGCATTAATTATTTTTTTTTAGAGGATTGATGAGAAGATATAGTGGTAGTATATTTATTGTGGAAGTTATTTTTTTATGTAATTTTTTGTTTTTAAAAACTGAATCAATATAGGGATTATACAAATTATTATGATTCCAATTATAAGAATTGATTTATAGTATATTCTTTTAGAAAGATAAATATTTTTAGGTGGTATAAAACTATATATTAATGTAATTAATTCTCCGATGCTCCCTAATAGGACTGTAATTGTTAATCCAGTAATACCTCCTGGAATTTGAAAATGTGAAGATTTTTTTGGTGAGGTATTTATTATACGTAATTTAACTACTGTAATGATCATGAATAAATACATTAGCATGTAAAGTTGTGTTGTTATGGTATTTAGTATCCAATAAGAATTATTTATGTTTGGTATAAATAGAAATAATGTTGATATTAGACTGACAATAATTCCTTGTATAATTAATATTATTACAGGTGATCCATTGGAGTTTATTTTTGTTAAGAAATTTGGAAGGTTTTTATCTTTAGCAGCGAATAGTAATCCTTTAGTAGGTACTATAATCCAATTGTTAACACTTCCAAGACATCCTATAGATAATAATATTCCTATGGTTTGAACAATGAATAGATGATCTAAATGATATTTTTTTAAAAAAATATTAAAAATTTGCATAATACCTTTTATTAAATCGATATTTTTTTTGGGCAAAATTATTGCAATAGACAAAGATCCTAGTATGAAAATAATAAGTAAAATTGATATGGAATAAGATAATACTCGTATAAAGTTATATTGAGGGTTATAAATATTATTTACATATGCTGTTGCTATTTCAATTCCACAAAATGACATTATAACAGATGTTAGTGATGACCACATATTTTGATCGAACCAATTAATATTAATATTTTTTATTTTTAATGAAATTTGTATAGGGTTTTTTAATATAATCCATAAAAATCCTACGGATATTATTAACAATATAGGTGTAAATAATCCTAATATAGTACATATATTGTTAAATAATGATGATACATAAATACCATTAAGGTTGATTATGGTTACTAACCAAAAGGAAATTAAGATTGTTGCCCATATAAAATATGGGTTATTAGCTTTTAAAGGAAATATCGAGTATATTATTGTTCCAGATATAAAAGATAATATTGTTGGATACCAAATGATATTTTCTATCCATTGTATCCAAATTATTAAAAATGCTATTTTTTTTCCTAATGCTTTTTTTATTTGATAATAAATATTATTTTCTTTTTTATTAATTTTCGAAGACAATTCTGCTGTTATTAATGCCATTGGAATTAAGAAAAATATAGTTCCTAATATAAAAAATATTATAATTTTATTGCCAAATAAAGCAGTGATTGATAAATTTCTAATGCTACCTATAGAATTTACAATAATCATTGTAAAACTAAAATTATTAAGTAAATATTGCTTATTTTTCATTGTTTTTAAAAAAAAAATGTTATCTACTTTGTAGATAAAATTTTATAAATAGTTTTTTTTTAAAATTGATTTTTATGAACGAATTTTTATCAAAAGTATAGTATTATTTTATGTTTTTAAAGTTTTTGATTCCATTTAAAATTGTTTGGATGGCCGAATCTTTATTTTTCCAGTTTCCTATTGTTACCCATTTATTTTCTTCCAAATCTTTGTAATGTTGAAAAAAATGTTTTAAAGATGATAATAAGTTTTCTGGAAGATCTTTGTAAGATTTAATGTTTTTATAATATTTAGTAATTTTTGTTATAGGTACTGTTAAGATTTTTATATCTATTCCTTTTTCATCATTCATTTCAAGTAATCCTATTGGCCTGCAGGTGATTACTGAACAACTAACTAATGGTATCGGAGTAATTACTAATGCATCAATTGGATCTCCATCTTCTGATAATGTGTTTGGTATATATCCATAGTTACTTGGATAGCACATAGAGGTAGATAGAAATCTATCTACAAATAAAGTTTCTGTTTTTTTATCTATTTCATATTTTATTGGTTTACTATACATAGGAATTTCAATAATGACATTGATTTCGTTAGGTATTTTATTTCCTATATTTATATTTGTTAAATTCATTTTATTTTTTATTTTATATAATTTTAGTATTCTTATTAATTTATTTTAGATTAGATATTTATTTATAACTTTATAAATAAAATTTTTTTTATATTTTACAATATATATTTATATAAATACTATTATTTTGATAAAAATTTTAATTTTATTTAAAATAAGAATTAATATATTTTAAAATATTTAAATATTTTATAATATTAAATATATTTTAAGAAATTTAATAGAAATTAAGAATTAATAGTTATAAGAGTTTTATCTTTTTATAGGAAAGTAATTGTGCAATTTAGATATTTAAGATATTTTGTTCGTGAATTAGATTTTTTATTAAGAATATTATTTCCATTATATGTTCCAAGATCTATTGTTAGAGATAATCCATCATATAATGTTAATGATTGTTTATTTCTTAATATAAAAGATATTAAATATATTATTGGTTTAATAAGAATAGATCATACTGGTGAAATATGTGCTCAAGCACTTTATAGGAGTCAATTATTTTTTATAAGAAATTTTGGAATAAGAAAGAAATATATAAAGATTGGAATAGAAGAAATAGATCATTTATTTTGGTGCAAACAACGTTTAACAGAGTTAGGAGGAAGTGTTAGTAAGTTGAATTTGTTTTTTTATATATGTTCGTTTATTATAGGTTTATTTATTAGTTTATTTGGTGAAAATATAAGTCTGGGTTTTATTTCTGAATCTGAAAGGCAAGTAGTGAATCATTTAAAAAGTCATTTAAATAAAATACCTATTCAAGATAAAAAAACTAGAATTATTTTGAAAAAAATGATAAAAGATGAATATAGTCATTATAATTTTGCTAAAAATTATGGTGGAATGATATTTCCTTTCTTTTTAAGAAAAGTAATGAAATATTTATCTAAGGTGATGATTTTTTCTAGTTATTATATTTAATTTATAAAACAAAATATGTTTAAAATATATTTATATATTTCAAAATTTATTTGATTTTTTTTATAGATTTTTGTTTATCATTTTGTGATAATTCATATTTTATTATAGAATTTTAAGAAATTATATTTTTTATAGGTAGTATATTTTAGTATATTTATTTTTAAATTTTAATGGAAACAATATACAAAAATATATAAAATTATCCAAATAATATCAACGAAATGCCAATATAATGATGATAGTTTTAAGCTTAAATTTGAATAATTATTTTTTTTAGAAAAAAATTTGTTTGTGTTTATGTTGTATATAAAAATAATAGTTAATATTATTATACCTATAAGTACGTGTATTCCATGAAATCCTGTCAATATATAAAATATTGATCCGTAGATTCCTGAATTTAAAGTTAAATAAATTTTTTTATATGCATGTTCATATTCTATATATTGAAGTATAATAAATATTATTCCAAATAATATAGTTATTAATATGTTTATATTAAAATAAAGTATTTTTTTGGCTTTTAAGTTTTTTTCTGATAGATAAATAGTTATTCCTGACATTGATAAAATGATAGTGTTTATTAGTGCGATACCATGAGGTTTTATATATTGTGTTGGACCATAAAATAAATAGTTATTTGGATTAATGATTAATGGCCATTGTGATTTAAATTTTGGCCATATAAGAATATGTGTTGTTGCTGGATGGATAATTCCTCCTAATATTGGTATAGACCAATTTTTAATAAAAAATAAAGAAAATAGTAATGTACAAAAAAAACAAGTTTCAGAAAAAATAATCCATTTTATACATATTGTATAAGATTTATTAACTTGTGATGTATAAAATTTGTTTTCTTTATTGATGTAAATGATCCATTGTGTTATAGAGATTAGCATAATGATACTTCCAGATAAGCAATAGTATTGCGAATATATTTTTTTATGAAAAAACAAGGCAAAAGATATTAGTATAGTTGTTATTCCGATTGCTATTGATATTGGAAGTAAAGTAGGTTTTGGAATGTAATAACTATTTTTTATAATGTTTTTCATTGTTCGTATTTTATAGGATAAAGTTTATATTTTATAAAAAGTGTAGCTTAGAATTATATTTTTAATATTTTTTGGTATGTTTATGTCAATGTAAAATATTAATGTCATTTCTGTGGTTTGATTTGGATTTAATGTTTGTTTTGTAAAGCAAAAGCATTTTATTTTTTTAAAAAATTGTTTTGAGTTGATTGGTATAATATTTGGTATAGCTCTAATATAAATTATTTTTTTGCTATTATTTTCTGCATAAAAAATTATTTTAGTTTTTTGACCAGAATATATTGTGATTTTTGGTATTTTAGGATAGAACCTCCATGGTAGACTGCTATCATAATTTGTAATAAATTCTATCGTTATTTTCTTTCTGAGAAAGATTTCATTATTTTTTTGATAGAAATTGTTTGATAATAGGTTTTTTTTGTTATTTTTTAAAGCTTTACAAAATTTGTTGTATATTGGGATTAATGTAAATCCGAATCCAAACATTAATATCTCTATAAGTATTAATATAATTAATATTTTTTTATTTTTTGTTCTCATGTTTATATTTGAAAAAAAATATTTTTTCTAATTAATTTTTGGTGGTGTTTTGAAGCTATGATAAGGTGGAGGGGATGATAAAGTCCATTCTAGTCCTTTTGCTCCATCCCATACTATATTATTGACTTTTTTAGATTTATTTTTGTAATTAAAAATAGTCTGTAATATATTTATTAAAAATATTATTTGGGATATTCCAAATATAAATGCTCCTATTGATGAGATCATATTAAAATTAGTGAATTGTATAGAGTAATCTGATACTCTTCTAGGCATCCCAGCTAATCCTAAAAAGTGCATTGGAAAAAAAAGAATGTTTACTGAAATTACTGATAACCAAAAATGCCATTTACCTAATTTTTCATTGTACTTATATCCACTCCATTTTGGAATCCAATAATATATTCCTGAGAATAATGCAAAGATAACTCCTGGTACTAATGTATAATGAAAATGAGCTACAATAAAGTAGGTATCTTGATATTGATAATCGGATGGAACTAAAGAAGACATTATTCCAGTGAATCCTCCAATCATGAATAGTAATATAAAGGATATTGCAAATAACATAGGAGTTTCAAATGTAATAGATCCTTTGTACATTGTACTAATCCAATTAAAAATTTTTATTCCAGTAGGTATGGCTATTAACATTGTTGTGTACATAAAAAATAGTTCGGCGTTTATAGAAATACCTGCTGTGAACATATGATGTGCCCATACAATGAATGATAAAAATGCAATAACAACTATTGCATAAACCATGGATTTGTATCCAAATAATGGTTTTCTACTAAATGTGGGAATAACCTCAGATATTACACCAAAAGCTGGTAATACTAGTACATAGACTTCTGGGTGACCAAAAAACCAAAAAATATGTTGAAAAAGTATTGGATCGCCACCACCTGATGCTTCGAAAAAACTTGTTCCTAAATGACGATCAGCTAACATCATAGTTATTGCAGCTGCTAATACTGGTATAATAGCTAGCAATAAAAAGGATGTAATGAACCAAGTCCAGACAAACATAGGCATTTTCATATATTTCATTCCTGGAGCTCTTAAATTTATAATTGTTGTTACAATATTGATTGCTCCTAATATAGATGATATACCTATAATATGAATAGAGAATATCATATAATCAGTACTTGGAGGTGCATATTTAGTAGATAATGGTGCATACATTGTCCATCCAAAGTTAGGGCCACCTCCTTTTTGAAATATAGTAGATATTAGCATAATAAAGGCAAATGGTAATAACCAAAAACTAAGGTTATTTAATCTTGGAAAAGCCATGTCTGGAGCTCCGATCATCATTGGGATTTGCCAGTTTGCTAAACCTGTGAATGCTGGCATAACGACTCCGAATACCATAATTAGTCCATGCATAGTAGTCATTTGATTAAAGAAGTTTGAATTTATGAATTGTTGCCCTGGTTGAAATAACTCTAATCTAATGATTAAAGCCATGAATCCACCTATAAAGAGATTTATTATGGAGAAGTATAAATATAAGCTTCCTATGTTTTTGTGGTTAGTTGTAGAAGACCATTTTTTTATAAAGTTAAAAATTTTTTTAATAGTTTTTGTTGAAAATAATTTATATTTTTTTATGTCATGATGTTTGTTCATATATATTTTTTAAAAAAAAGTATTATGTTTGATCTATAAGTTTATCAATATTGTGATATGTTTTCTTATAGTAATTTACTAATGTTTGGTATTGTTTTTTATATTTTCTATGTCTTGTTCTTGTATATCTTCATTTGTATTATTACCCCAAGCGTTTCTTTCATATGTAACTATAGCTGCAATATCAGAACTTGTTAATTGGTCTTTAAAGGATTGCATAGCTGTACCTGGTATTCCATATAATATGATATTAATATGTCTAGATATAGGACGTCCTGTTGTTATTGAGCTATTTTTTAATGCTGGATATATAGGTGGTAATCCTTCTCCATTTATTTGATGGCATGGAGAGCATGTTTGTTCATATTTTTCTTTACCTATTTTCATTAATGTTATATGTGTAAGCTTTATAAATTTTTTTAAGTTTTTTTTATGTTCATAGTTTTTATTTTTTTTATTTAGTTTTTTGTTTTTATTAATCCATTTTTGAAAATCTGATTGGTTTATTGCTTTAATTACTATTGGCATATAAGAGTGATTAATCCCGCATAGTTCAGCGCATTGCCCCCTATATACACCAATGTTTCTTATTATTGTCCAAGCTTCGTTTATATATCCTGGTATAGCATCTTGTTTAATTCCTAATTCTGGAATCCACCATGAGTGTATAACATCGTTAGAAGTTATTAAAAATCGTATTTTTTTGTTGATTGGAAGTATAAGTGGTTTATCTACTTCTAATAAGTACCAAATGTTTTTCTTTTTTTCATTGTGAATTTGATTATATGGAGTAGATAGTGAACTGAAAAAATTAATTCCTTTATTGAGATATTCATATTGCCATTTCCATTGATATCCTGTAATTTTAATTGTGATATATGGATTGTCATCGGTGTTTTCCATGTATTGTAATGTCTTTGTGGCAGGTATTGCTAGGCCTATTAAAATAATGAATGGAATAATAATCCATATTATTTCTAACAATGTATTTTTATGAAAATTACTTGCTTTGTGATTTTTATGTTTTCTGTGTTTTATAAGTGTATAAGTTACTATGGTAAATATAAATAATCCTATTATTGTACATATTATTAATGCAATCATATGTAGATTATATATAGCTTTGCTTACAGGAGTTACCCCTTGATGCATATTAATTTGCCAATTATTAGGTTGAATTATAATTTTGTTAATCATAAATATTTTGTAAAATTAATGATTTTAAAATTTTTATTTTTATTATACATATTTATATATAGGGATTATATAGATATATTATCATAAAGAATAATATTATTATTCATGATTTATTTTATAGGTAAATTGTGTTTTTTACAGATTTTTTCTTAGTCTTTAATAATTGTATAATACTTATATTACAAAATGTATTTTGTTGTATTATTAAATACAGTAAATACTGTATTTAATAATAAATTTTTTTTAAAAAGTTTTATTTTATATTTTATATGTTATTTTTAGTAGTTGTTTTCATTGCATATTTGATATGTTTTATTGTTTTTTATAAGAATTTTATATTTTTAGTTAGATTGTTTTATTTTTTATTAATTATATTTCTCCATTGGGAGATATTTAAAGAGTTATTTAATATGTAATTAACTGCATTGATAATATCTGTTTTAGAGCAATTTAAACAATTTCCTTTAATTGGCATGCTATTGTATCCATAAATAGTATGTTTATATAGTGTTTTAAAATTGGAATATTTAATTCGCATAAACCAATTTTCTGCATCAAAAATTGTTGGAGCACCCATTTCTCCGTTATAATGACACATTATACAACTGTTTTTATATATAATCTTTCCTATTGAAGAATTAGATTGTTTTTTATTTTTATGATTAATCCATGTTGGATTAATACTATTTATATTTTTTAAATATGTTGCAATAGATATTTTGTCTTTTTTTGTAAGATAAATAAGGCTGTTATGATTAACTTCTGCCATTGGACCTGTTATTGGGCTGTTTTGACCTAATAATTTATTTTTATTAAAAATATCTATAATATCGTTTATGTGAAAATATGATAGTCCATCTTTTGTAATATTAGGTGCCCAATGTCCATTAATGAATGCACCTGAAAGGAAAAAATTTTTCTTTGGTGCTCCAAATATATTTATTGGAGTATGACACATTCCACAATGTCCGAGACTGTTGACAATATATTCTCCTCTTTTCCAATAAAAATTTTGTTTTTTATTAGGAAAAAAGTTTTCTTCATTTTTTGATTTGTTGAAAAATAGAAAATTCCATCCATGTATTATATATCTAAAACCTGGTAAGTTAAATGGAAATGATAATGGTTTATTTTTTTGTTTTATTGGAGGTATATGCATAAAATATACATATAGTGCATGCAAATCATTATTTGTAATTTTGGAGAAATAAGTATATGGAAATACGGGAAAATAATTTTTTCCATTTGGGCTTTTTCCGTTTTTCATAGCGTTAATGAAATCTTTTTCACTCCAGTTTCCTATTCCAGTTTTTTTATCTGGTGTTATATTAGGAGTATAAAAATTTCCGAATGGAGTTGAAATTTTTAATCCTCCAGAAAAAGGATGATTTTTTGTATTTGTATGACATGAAATACAATCGGCTATTTTAGCTATGTATTCTCCTTTTTGTATAAGTAATTTATCTTTTATATTATATGTATGCAATATAGGATATTGAATTCTATCTTTATCATTGTAGTAGTTTTGGTTAATATGTAATATTTTTTTATTTTTTGTATAATTATTATGAGTGTTGATACTTATTTTTTTTTTTTTATATGAGGTGCATGTGTTCTTACTTTTCATGCAATAAATATTGTTATTATTGTTTGTTTTATTATTATTCGGAATAATTTGTGTTTTAGTAGATGTTGTTATGGTTAACAATATTAGTGATATTAATATCGTGTGCTTTATTATATATAACATTAATATTTAGAGTATATTAAAATAATTTTTTATAAATATTTTTTTAAAATTAAAGATTTTACTTTTTTATTAGACTGTTAATAATTAAATTATATTTATAATAATAGTTTTTTTTAAAGAAAACAATTAATTATCGTTTAGCGATAAAAAAAATTGTTTAATTCATTTGCAATAGTTTTTATTTTAAGTAATGTTGTTTGTTGTATTATTCAATGATAAAAATAAATTATGTAATTTATTTATTATGGTTTAGGTTGTTTTTGTTAGTTGGGTTATAGTTAAGTACTTTATTTATAACATAAATATATTATAAAAATAATTTTTTCAAATTTTTTATTTTAGATTATGGGAAAACTGAATGAAGATATATCTTGTGGGTGGAGCTGTAAGAGATAGATTGCTTGGATATCCAGTTAAAGAACGGGATTGGGTTGTTGTTGGAGCAACTAAAGAATTATTAAAGCAAAAAGGTTACAGATGTATTGGAAAGAGTTTTCCTGTGTTTTTACATCCAATAACTAGTGAAGAATATGCTTTAGCGAGAACAGAATATAAGTATGCTCCTGGTTATTATGGTTTTAAATGTGATTTTAATCCTAATATTACTTTAGAAGAAGATTTAAAACGTCGAGATCTTACTATTAATGCTATGGCTATAGATTCACACGGTGTATTGATTGATCCGTATAATGGAATAAGTGATTTAAGAAAAAAAATTTTAAGACATGTGTCTTCTGCATTTATAGAAGATCCGATACGTGTTTTGCGTATTGCTAGATTTAAAGCTCGTTATCATCATTTAGGATTTAAAATTGCTAATGAAACAGAAAGTTTGATGTATAAAATAGTGAAACTTGGTGAGTTGAAATATATAACTATTGAGCGTATTTGGCAAGAATGGAATAGAAGTTTATCTGAAAAAAATCCAGAAATTTTTATTGAAGTTTTAAGATCTTGTGGAGCATTAGAAATTATTTTTCCTGAAATTAATAGATTATTTGGAGTTCCTAATGTTAGCAAATTTCATCCAGAAATAGATAGTGGAGTTCATGCTTTGATGGCTTTACGCAATTCTGTAAATTTGACTTATGATCCTATAGTACGTTTTGCAGTATTTTTATGTCATTTAGAAAAATCTATAATCAATATGAAATATTGGCCTATTCATTTTTTTTATAATCAGGATAGGTCTAATGTTATTTATAATTTTTGTAATAGATTAAAAGTTCCTTTAATTTATCGAAAATTAGCTATTATGAGTGCTCGTTTTTTTCAAAGTATTTATATGGCATGGAATTTAAATCCAGAAACTTTGATTAAAATTTTAGAGATAAATAATGCTTTTCGTAATCCAGATTTATTTATTAAATGTTTGTTAGTATGTAAAATAGATTTTTGTAGTTGTAATACTTATATAGGTAATTATTATATACAGTATAGTTTTTGGAAGATTTTATTGGAAAAGTGTGCTAGTATTAATTCTAAGTTTTTTATAGAAATGGGATACAAAAAAAAAGATATTAGAGAAGAAATGCATAAAAAACGTGTGAAATATGCAAAGTATATTTGTGTTTATTGGAAAAAAAAAGTATTTTATGAAAAATAATAATAATTTAATTTGGATAGATTTAGAAATGACAGGACTTATACCTGATAGAGATAAAATAATTGAAATTGCTACAATTATTACAGATGTTAATTTAAATATTATATCGGAAGGTCCTGATTTAGTTATTTATCAGGAGAAATTTATTTTGGATAATATGGATATTTGGAATACCAATCAGCATAAGAGTTCTGGTTTGTTTTCTAGGGTTTTAGATTCTAAAATTTCTGAAAATGAGGCGGAGTTACAAACTATAAATTTTTTAAAAAATTATATAGATAAAGGAAAATCTCCTATGTGCGGGAATACGGTGTGTCAAGATAGAAGATTTTTATATAAATATATGCCAAATCTTTTTTCTTATTTTCATTATAGAAATCTTGATGTTAGTACATTAAGAGAATTAGTGAAACGTTGGAATCCAAAATTATTAAATGGATTTGTAAAAGAATCTAGACATTTAGCTTTAAATGATATTAGAGATTCGATTTTGGAACTTATTTATTATCGTGAAACTTTTATTAAAGTAGATTTGTTATCATAAATTAATTATACTATGTATAGTAAAATTATTGTAATTAGTTTGAATTAGATTTTTCATTTACTTATAATAAAAAATTGAAAATTTACTTTTTTAAAATTTTTTATTATGTATTTTAATAACAAATATGATGTTATTGTAATTGGTGGTGGACATGCTGGAATAGAAGCTGCTTCTGCTTCTGCTAGGATTGGATCATGTACATTGTTGATTACACAAAGTATTGATAGTTTAGGCCAATTATCTTGCAATCCAGCAATTGGTGGAATAGGGAAGAGTCAATTAGTAAAAGAAATTGATGCGTTAGGTGGTTTAATGGCTTTAGCATCTGATTATTCTGGTATTCATTTTCATATTCTTAATTCTTCAAAAGGTCCAGCTGTTCGTTCTACAAGAATACAAGTTGATAGAATTTTATATAAACAATCTATTTATAAGTTATTGCAAAAACAAGATAATTTGAGTTTTTTGCAGGAGGAAGTAATAGAATTAATAATAGATAAGGATTATGTTGTTGGAGTGATTACTAGTTTGGGATTAAGTATTTATGCTAGATCAATTGTTTTAACAGTTGGTACTTTTTTAAGAGGGAAAATTCATATAGGAATTAGTCAATATTTTTCTGGAAGATTTGGAGATCATTCATCAGTAATGTTGGCTGATTATTTACGAAAATTATCTTTTCCTGTTGGCAGGTTAAAAACTGGAACACCTCCAAGAATTGATGGACGGTCTATTGATTATAGTAAGATGAAAAAACAATTGGGACAAGATCCTGTTATTCCTTTTTCTTATTTGGGACATTTAGTAGATAGGCCAAGTCAAATTCCTTGTTATATTACTTATACAACTACACAAACACATGATATTATTAGAGAAAATTTACATTTGTCTTCAGTATATTCTGGAAATATTAAGGGAAAAGGGCCTCGTTATTGTCCGTCTATTGAGGATAAAATTGTAAGATTTTCTAGTAAGTCGTCTCATCAAATTTTTGTAGAGCCAGAAGGATTATATACAGATGAGATATATCCCAATGGTATATCAACGAGTTTGCCTTTTGTTACTCAATTAAAGTTTATTCGTACTATTGTAGGATTTGAAAAAGCTTTTATTACTAGACCTGGTTATGCTGTAGAGTATGATTACTTTGATCCTAGAGGATTAACTAATTTTTTACAGACAAAAATTATTAATAATTTATTTTTTGCTGGTCAGATTAATGGAACAACTGGATATGAAGAGGCTGCTGCTCAAGGATTAATTGCTGGTATGAATGCTTCTTTATTAGCTAAAGAAAAGGAATTATGGTGTCCGGGAAGAAACGAATCTTATATTGGTGTTTTAATTGATGACTTAATAAATTGTGGAGTGGATGAACCTTATCGTATGTTTACTTCTAGAGCGGAATATAGATTGATATTGAGAGAAGATAATGCTGATTTGAGATTAATGGATAAAGGTAGGAAATTAGGTTTGGTTGATGATATACGTTGGAGAAATTTTTGTAAGAAAAGAGATTCTATTAATGAAGTTAAGTTATTATTAAAATCAACATTAGTGAATGTTGACCGTTACAAATCTTTATTTAAAAAAGTAAATTTTTTAAAGAAAAAAAAATATTTTGCAATTGAGTTATTAAAATATTCTGGAGTTACGTATGGCTTTTTGCAGAGTGTGTTGCATGATTTAAATTTTCCTAAATTGTCAGATTCAGTAGAAGAGCAGATTAATATTGATGGAAAATATTTTGGATATATTGAACGCCAATTATTGGATATTGAACGACTTTATGTATATGAGAATATAAAATTACCTGTTGATTTAGATTATGCAAAAATATCTGGATTATCAACAGAGGCAATTCAGAGATTAAGTGAGATTAGACCAGTAACTTTAGGTCAGGCTAAAAGAATCTTTGGTGTTACTTCATCATCTTTATTTATATTATTAATTTATTTAAAAAAAATAGGTATTTATAAGTAGTTTTATAATTTTGTTATAAATAAAAGAAAAAATTAGTTTAATAGTTATTTTTGAATAAAAGTAATTAATATTTTAAGTATTAGGTTTTTTAGAAAAAGATTATATTATTTTGATTTTTTATGATTGTATTATTTTATGTTTAGTAGTTAATTTGATATAAGTTGGGAAATTTAGTTTTATTTTAAAAATAGATATAAATTAAGAATAAAAATATATAAATATTGTTTAAAAAAAAGTGTATAAAATACTTCGTATATAGTTATGTTATGATTAATCTTTAAAAATATTGAGTGAACAAAAGTAATAGTTAAATACTAAATATAGTATTATGGTAAATATTTAATTTTTAGATAAATTATGTAACATAAAGGATTAGTGTTTATTAAAAAGTATGAAGTTTATTAAAATTTTTTATAGAATATAAAAAATGTTAGTAAGTATTTTTTATTCTTTAATTACATAAAGGATATGTTTTATAGGTATTATTAAGAGTAGTATATATTTTTATGTATAAATAATTTATAGATAAAATTTAAGGTTAATTTAATGAATTAAATAGTTTTTAATATGAAATTTTATTGTATAACATAATTTTAAAAAGAGAAAACTTTTAAATATATATAGAGTATATATGTTTTATATTTAATAAAAGTAATTATTTGAAGTATTTTGTTTTGGTCCTTATTAAGATTAAAAAAAAAATGATAATTTTATTAAAAGAGGTTTTTTAGTAATTTTATATATGAATAGAAAAGATAGTGGTCGTCAAATTTTGGTTACAACTGCATTACCATATGCAAATGGCTTATTACACTTAGGGCATTTACTTGAACATATTAAATCTGATATTTGGGTTCGTGCAAATAAAATGATTGGTAATAAGTGTATTTTTATATGTGGAGATGATGCTCATGGTACTCCAATTATGTTATATGCAAAAAAATTAGGTATTCTTTCTGAAGAATTGATTATTGATATCAAGAAGTCTCATGAGGAGGATTTTAAAGATTTTTATATAAATTATGACTATTATCATACTACTCATTCTATTGAAAATGAAAAGTTAGTTAATTTTATATATTCTCGTTTGCTAAATAATGGAGATATTGTTAAGAAATTTATTTATCAGTTTTATGATCCTATTGAAAAAATGTTTTTACCAGATCGCTATATTATAGGGATTTGTCCTAAATGTAATTCTAAGAATCAACATGGAGATAGTTGTGTGATTTGCGGAAGTGTTCATAATATTAATGATATTATTAATCCTGTATCTTCTATTTCTGGTGTTTGTCCAATAAAAAAAGGGTCAGAACATTATTTTTTTTCTTTATCTAAATATAGTTTAATCTTGCAAAAATGGATTAAGAATAGGAAATTTTTGCAAAAAGAGATTTTAAATAAATTGAATGAGTGGTTTTTTTTAGGATTAAAAGATTGGAATATATCTCGTGATAGTCCTTATTTTGGGTTCAAAATTCCCAATGATAGTAGTGAAAAATATTTTTATGTTTGGTTTGATGCTTCTATAAGTTATATGTCTATTTTTAAAAAATATTGTATAAATAGTAATAATTTATTTTGGTTCAATAAATATTGGAATATTGATTCTGAAACAGAGTTATATCATTTTATAGGGAAGGATGTTATTTATTTTCATTATTTATTTTGGCCGGCTTTATTGATTGCAAGTGGTTATAGGTTACCAACATCTATTTTTGTTCATGGTTTTCTTACTATTAATGGAAAAAAAATGTCTAAATCTAGTGGTACTTTTATTAAAGCTTCAATTTATAAAAAATATTTAAATCCAGAATATTTACGTTATTATTTTGCTTCTAAATTAAATGATACTATTGAGGATATTGATTTAAATTTTGATGATTTTTTAGTAAAAGTGAATTCTGATTTAGTTGGAAAAGTAATTAATATAGCAAGTCGTTGTTCTAGTTTTATAAAAAAGTATTATAGCAATAAATTATCTAGTGTATTAGATAGTTTAAAGTTGTATGAAGATTTATTAGAAAATAAATCTATAATTATACAATCCTTTTTAGATCATAAATATTCAATAGCTATTTCATATATTATGAAGTGTGCTGATAAAAGTAATTGGTATATTAATGAGAAAAAACCTTGGATTATGATTAAGAATTCGTCTTTATTATTTGAGGTGCATAAAGTTTGTACAATGGGATTAAATTTATATCGTTTGTTAATTGGATATTTGAAGCCTGTACTTCCAAATTTGGCTGAAATGAGTGAGAAATTTTTAAATTGTGGTTCATTGAATTGGGATTCTATAGAAAATCCCATATTAGATATCAGAATAAATAATTTTTATCCCATGATATTTAGGGTAAGTAAAAAAGATATAGAAAAAGTTTTTTTAAATAATTGATATTTTGGTATATTGTTTTATGATTTCAGTAAAAGAAATTAATAATTTATTGCCTCAATCTCAGTGTGGAAAATGTAGTTATTCCGGATGTTTGTCTTATGCGAGAGCTTTGAAGAGAGGAACTACTAAAGATATTGGTCGTTGTTTTTTTGGAGGAATAGAATTAGTAAAAAAATTAGGAAAACTATTGAATATTGATGTTAATTTATATTTAAAAGATATTGATAAATATCATAAGAATGTATTTATAGCAAAAATTGATGTATTTGAATGTATAGGGTGTAGTAAATGTATTAAATATTGCCCCGTAGATGCAATTATTGGTTCACGTAAATTAATGCATGCGGTTATACCATATGAGTGTACTGGTTGTGGTTTATGTATAGAGATATGTCCTATGAATTGTATACAATTAGTTCCTTCTTTAAAGAAAATTTATGATAAAGAAAAATCTTATAAGAGATTTATTTTAAAGAAAAAAAGACTTTTAAAAAGTAGGATAAAAAATAAAGATCTATTTTGTAGTAAAGAAATATTAAATAATGGTTGTAATAAAAATTTGGATCAAGAAAAAAAACTTATGCAAGATTATATTAAAAATATATCATCAGGTTTAAAATAATAATATGAATAAAGATGAGTGTTATGAAGTTTTAACTCGTTTAAGTGAGAATATAATTCCTATTAGTATTTTGAATTTAAATAAAAAATTGTCTAATTTTGAGTTGTTAATTACAATTATTTTATCTGCAAGAACAACAGATTTAAAAGTAAATGAAGTGATACATAGATTATTTGCAGTGGCTAATACTCCAAAAAAAATGTTTTTTTTGGGAGAGAAGAGGTTACAAGAAATTATTAAACCTTTAGGATTTTATAGAAGTAAATCTAAAAATATTATTAAAACTTCTTATTTAATAATGAAAGATTATTGCAATAAAGTTCCTTTTGTTTTTGAAAATTTAAAAAATTTACCTGGTGTTGGGAGGAAAACTGCTAATCTTTTTTTAAATATAGCTTTTGGATATTTGACTATAGCTATAGATACACATGTTTTTCGTGTTTCTAATAGAATTGGAATTGGTAGAGGAAAAGATACTTTTGAAGTTGAGAGAAATTTATTGAGAAATGTTGATAAAAAGTTTATGAAAAATCTTCATAATTATTTACTTTTGCATGGTCGTTATATTTGCTTATCTAGAAAACCTTTATGTCATATATGTATAATAAGTGATTTATGTGAATTTAATTTTAAATTTACTTAGTAATAAGTAAATGTGAATGTTGTTTTGAATGAATATAAGATTATTTTTTTATTTACTTAACAAAAATTAATTTTTAGAATTTTTTATGGACTAATTATAATAATGAAAATTATATAATTTTTTAATGTGTTTGAGATAATATTTTATTTGTATATGCTATTGATAGAGCTGATATGAGTAATGTTATATGAATAATAACTTGCCACATAGTGTTATCGTAACTTAATTTACTTGGATCAATAAATGTTCTTAATAAGTGTATAGAGGATATTCCGATTAATGCTAATGCTAATTTAATTTTCATTGCACCTGCATCTATATGATCTAGCCATTCTGGTTGATCGGGGTGGTTATTTAGGTTGAGTTTAGAAACGAACGTTTCATATCCTCCCATTATTACCATTATTAGTAAATTAGCGATCATTACTACATCTATTAGATCTAATACTCCAAGCATTATCTGTGTATTGTCTTCTATATTAATGTGTTGTATTAAATTTAATAATTCTTTTATAAATCTGTACACATATGCTACTAATATTAATAGTAGTCCTATATATAATGGTGCTTGTAACCATCTTCCTGAAAAGATTAATTTATTAATGGTCTGAGTTATTTTTTTTTGCATAAATTTGATTATATTAAATTATATTTTTTTATTGATTAAGAATTTAATGTTTATTTTTTTAGTTAAAAATATTTATTTAAATTAGTATTATGAAATATTTTTCTTTTTTTATAAAGGTTTTTTTAATTTTTAAAATATTTCATTTTATTTGATTGTTTTTTTAAATAAATTTCTGTTTTTTTATAAAAAAGTTAATTGTTTTATTTTAGTAAAATAAGTTATTGAATATTTTATATTGAAATATTTTGTTTTTTTAGTGAAATATATAGTTTTTGTATATTTTTTAGGTTTAAAAAGTTTTTTTTAAAAAAAATATTTTGCGTGTTATTTAGTTTAATATAGTAAAATAATCTATTAATGTAATTTTACTATATTTTCATATATAATCCATAGAAGATATTATTTTGTTTTTTAAATTTTATTTTTTTCCACAAATTTGTACTAATTATAGCAGCAGAATTTGATTCAGTATACAATAATCCATTTCTATATAGGCATTGATGTAATATTGGTGTATTTATGAGTTTATTTATATATTTTTTTTTAAATGGTGGATCTAAAAAAATGATATTAAAATTATCTTTTTTTTTTTTAAGGAAACTTATAGCGTTTTCATTAATAATGGTAAATTTGTTATTTTTAAAAGATAAAGCATTTTTTTTTAAGTTAATAAATATTTTTTTTGAAATTTCTATGAAAGTAATTGTTTTAGCACCTCTTGAATATGCTTCAAATCCAAGTGATCCACTTCCGGAAAATGCATCAAGACATTTTGATCCTTTAATGTCATACATTAGCCAATTAAATAGTCTTTCTCTTGCAATGCTAAGAGTTGGTCTTAATTTTTTGATATTTGGAAAATTTATTATCTTTCCTTTATAGTTTCCACCAATGATTTTAATGTTTGGCATTTTTATATATTTATTTTTCTTAGAAAGATATATTTAGTGTTATTAAATTATTTTTTTTGTTTTTATTGAAACAAATATTTTAATGAGTAATTTTTTTAATGTCTTTCAAATCTTTTTTTGAAGATTATATTATAATATAATGTTT
The DNA here is from genome assembly GCF_037013735.1 of Candidatus Legionella polyplacis. Taxonomy (NCBI): domain Bacteria; kingdom Pseudomonadati; phylum Pseudomonadota; class Gammaproteobacteria; order Legionellales; family Legionellaceae; genus Legionella; species Candidatus Legionella polyplacis. The sequence goes on along the minus strand of NZ_CP135136.1, from coordinate 278,362 downwards.
TATTGTAATTTTAATTAGTAGTTATTTATGTTTGTAAGATATGTTACAATTAGCTATTGATCATTATATATGTTTTTTAAATATTTTATTTATATTAAAGAATATTTATATAGAAAATATGTTTTATGGTTAATATTTTTATTTTTGGTAAAAAATTTTGGTGAGTTTCGTTATTATTTTTATGATAATTAATAGTTTATTAGTATATAAAATTATAGTATGAATTTGTTTGAGAAATTAAAATTTAATTTGGACAAAACAAAAAATTATTTTAAAAAAAATCTTTTGGGTTTATTTAAAAAAAATAATAATGGTTGTGTTTCTATTGAAGAATTAGAAGAACTATTAATAAAATCTGATGTTGGATTAAGTTTATCAAAAGTTATATTAAATGATATTAAGTTAAATTTACGTAAGGAAAAATACAATGATTATAATGAGGTAATATTTAGATTATCTAATTATATGGAGTCATTTTTAGAAAAAAATGAGGGGTTGTTTAATGATTTTGATATATCTAATGGTGGTCCATATACTATATTAGTAGTTGGGGTTAATGGAGTTGGTAAGACAACAATTATAGGAAAACTTAGCAGATATTATAAAACATTAGGTAAAAGTATTGCCTTATGTGCTGGAGATACTTTTAGATCCGGAGCTATTGAACAAATAAAGTATTTAGCTAACATTAATGATGTTAGGGTTATTTTTGGTAAATATAAATCTGATAGTGCGTCTGTTGTTTATAATGCTATGCAAATTTCTAAATCTGAAAAGGTTGATATGTTATTTATTGATACTTCTGGACGTTTGCATACTGAGTATAATTTGATGTCAGAATTAAAAAAAATTAAACGAGTGTTATTTAGAATAGATAATAGAGCTCCAAATGAAGTTTTATTAGTTTTAGATGCTACTTTAGGACAAAGTACATTAAATCAAGTACGTAAATTTAATGATTTTATTGGTGTAACTGGAATTGTTATGACAAAATTAGATAGTACCTCTAAAGGAGGTATATTATTTAATATTGCAAATGAATTTGATATTCCATTTCGTTATTTAAGTTTTGGTGAAAAAATGGATGATATTTCTCCGTTTAATGCTAAATTGTTTGTAAAAAGTTTTTTTGATATTAATAAGAATTTTTAAATAGATTTTTTTAGTTTATTATTAGATTAATATTAAAATATATATTTTATAATTAATTTTATCTTTTATTTTAAGAATTTATGATGAAACAAAAATTGGAGTTAACTTCATTGAAGTTCCATTGTGAGACTTATGAAAATTATATTCATTATATTAGTCAAATAAAAATATTGACTGCGGAAGAAGAATATAAATATGCAAAACAGTTTAAATTGACAGGTGATTTGCGTGCTGCTCGATATTTAGTTTTATCTCATTTGCGGTATGTAGTTCGTGTTGCTAAAGGTTATTTGGGCTATGGATTACCTCTTAATGATTTAATTCAAGAAGGAAACATAGGTTTGATGAAGGCTGTTAAGAGATTTAATCCGAAATTAGGGGTTAGATTAGTTTCTTTTGCTGTACATTGGATTAAAGCAGAAATCCATGAATTTGTTTTGAAAAATTGGCGTATAGTTAAGGTGGCTACTACTAAGGCTCAGCGTAAGTTATTTTTTAATTTGCGTCAAATAAAAAAATGTTTGGGAAATTGGTTTAGTAAAGAGGAAATTGAGATGGTAGCAAGTAATTTAGGGGTTCAAAAGGAAGATGTGTTGGTAATGGAGCAAAGGTTATTTAGAGGTAATATAGATGTTTCATATGATTCTACTATTCCTAGTATAGAGAATGAAGATAATATGAAATTTTTTTCGTTAAATTATTTATTTAATAATAGTAATAATGATCCAGCTTATTTAATTGAAAAAGAAGTTAGTAATTTAAAAGATAAAGAGAGATTATTTTTAGCAATAGAGCAACTTGATAATAGAAGTAAAGATATTTTGGTAAAGAGATGGTTAACAAATAATAAGAAATTTACTTTAAATGATTTAGCAAAAAAATATAATGTTTCTGCGGAACGTATTCGTCAACTTGAAAAAAATGCTATGAAAAAAATACGTTTGTATATTGAAAAAAATTATTTTAATTAATTTTTTTTTTAATGTTTTTTTGATAGTTATAGGTAATGTTAGTATTCTTATGTAAGTAGCATTAATATTTTAAAAAATATTATAGACAATATAGATGTAGCGGGCATTGTGATTATCCATGATAATATGATATTGGATACGATAAATAAATTTATTGATTTTTTTCCTTTTTCCATTCCTATTCCAAATATAGAACCTACTAATGTTTGTGTTACTGATATTGGTAATCCTGTGTTATTTGCAATTACTACAATAGTGGCAGTAGAGAATGTTGCAACAAAAGATTTAATAGAGTTTAAAGATGTTATAGAATTCCCTACTGTATCTATAACTTTTTTCCCATATGTTAAAAAACCAGAAATTACTCCTATACATCCTATAATTTTAATTAAATTTAAGTTGTGATGATTTATAATATAATTTTTATGATTATACAAATTCAATTTTGCTATTAATTTGTATATCACAGATAATGGTCCTATAGCCAATGATATATCATTGGATCCATGTGCGAATATCATAGCACATGCTGTTAATATCATTAGTATTGAAAAATATTTTTTTATTTGTGTATTATTTTTTTCTTTATTTAATTGGTTTAAGTAGATTTTTTTGTTTATAAAAATATAATATATAATTATTGTTATTAATATTCCAATTAGTAAATTTAATATGATAAGTTTATCAATCCTTAATTGTATATTAAAATGATTTAGGATTTTAAAAATTATTATGAAAGTTAAAAGTGAGATTACTAAAAATAAATATAAATTAAGTTTATATTTTATTGATTGAGTTAGTTTTTTTTGATGAAGAATATTTTTTTTTATATATAATAAAATGATATAACTTGTAATTCCTGATATAAAAGGAGATATTATCCATCCCGTTGTTATGTGGATTATTTCTTTCCAGTTTATAGAGTGTGGTCCCAATACTATTGTTCCAAATCCTATCATGGATCCAACTAAAGCGTTAGTTATGGATACTGGTAACCCAAAATAGCTAGATAGATTCATCCATATTGTGCAGGATATTAATGAACTTAACATACCTTTTATAATTATGATAGGATAGTTATGTAATTGATTAATATCAATTATATTGTCTCTAATTGTGTTTGTTACATTGTTTCCACCTATAAATGCACCAGTAAATTCAAATATTATAATTAGAAATGTTATTTGTTGTAAGTTAATAATTTTTGCTCCAATAGTTGTACTCATTATATTTCCTAAGTCATTTGCTCCGATTCCCCATGTCATAAGAAAAAAAAATATGGTAGATAAAATAATTAGTATGCTTATGTGATCTATACAGTGGCTATGAAATGAAAATATTTTTGTAATATTCATAAAAGAATAACCTTAATTGGATTTTTTAAAAAAATTTTTTATAGATTAATAATATTTTTTTATTTATATAGAAGATTTATTCTATATTATATATATCGTATATATAAAATTTTTAAAATTTATTAAAAATACGTATAATTCTCAATATTATACAATATTATAATTGTTTTTTATATAAAAAATAACTGTAAATAATATTTATTATGTAAATTATATTTTATTATTTTTGAGGTTAATATTTTTTAGTTAAGAGAATTTTATAAAAAAAATAATTTTTATATTTAACAAAGTTGTAATGTTATAATTTACTATATTTATTTTTTTTAATTTCATATAAAGTTTTACAGTCAATGCATAGTGTTGTTGTTGGTTGTATTTTTAGTCGTTTAATTCCGATTTCTATTCCACATATTTTGCAGTATCCGAAATAATTACTATTTAAACGTATAATTGCTTTTTTTATTTTTTTAATTAATTTTTTTTCTCTATTAAATGTTTTTAATTTTAGGTTTAATTCTTCTTCTTGACTGGCTCTATCAGATAAATCTGACAGATTTGGTGTTTCATTTTTGATATGTTGTACTGTACCATTTATCTTGTTTTTTAAATAATTTAAAGAATTAAACAATATTTTTTTAATATGATTTAATTGATTATTGTTTATGTATGCATTTTTTTGAGTTTTTTTGAAATTAATAGTATTTTTTTGAGCTTCAATATTATAACTGTAATTTTGGTTATGTTTTAAAATTTTTTTATATATTGGATCTGATGATGATTTTTTTTGCATATATTATTACCTTAGAATAAAGATTTGTTTGTTAAAAAAGTTTAATAGTATTTAATATAAAGAATATTTTACATTAATTAATTTTTATGGGTTTCATTCCTATTGTTATTCTGGGTTGATTATTTAAATCATTCCATGAGTTTATATTAATAAAATTGTGTTTTTTTAGAAATAGTTGGATTGGATATTTTTGATTAAATCCGTGTTCTATTAGAAGATATCCTCCTGGCTTTAGTCTATTTAAGCTTTTTTTAATAATTGTATAAATTTTTTGTAATCCGTTTTTTCCTCCAAATAAAGCAATATTTGGTTCAAAATATACTTCATGATTTAGATAGTGTAAGTCATATATAGAGACATAAGGTGGATTAGATACAATCATGTCAAAGTATTTTGGATGATCAATGGAATTAAACCAATTGGAAAGAATGTATTTTATATTGTTTAAATTTAATTTAATACCATTATATTTTGCAATTTTTAAAGCTTTTTTACTGCAATCACATGCTATTATATTCCATTTTGGATTTTCAGATGCTAATGCTATTGCTATTGCTCCACTTCCTGTACCTAGGTCTATAATTGATGCTTTTTTTTTTTAAAGTCTTAAGTGCTATTTCTACTAGAAGTTCTGTTTCTGGCCTTGGTATAAAAGTATACTTAGATATATACAGAGGTATAGACCAAAATTCTTGAATTCCAGTTAAATAAGATAATGGTATATTTTGCGAACGTTTTTTGATTAAAGAAAAAAATATTTGTATTTGCTGTGTTGATAAAATTTTATTTAGGTTAAGATAAATGTATTTTTTAGTTTTCATCAAAGTATATGACAATAGTATTGTTGCATCTAGTATTGAGTTATTTTTTTTTAATTTTTTTGTAGCTATTGTTAAGGCTTCTCTAATTTTCATATATATTTTATAAGAATTTTATATTGAGTTAAGATATTTTTGTTTTAATGCGTCAATTACTGGATGTAAATTTCCTTCTAAAATATCATTGAGTGTATATAATGTTAAGTTAATTCTGTGATCTGTTAGTCTTTTTTTTGGGAAGTTGTAGGTACGTATTCGTTCTGATCTATCTCCTGTTCCAATAAGGGATTTTCTAGTTTTTGCTTGTTGCTTTTGTGTTTTGTTTTTTTTTATATTCAGTAATTTTGCTTTGAGAAGTGCTATAGCTTTGGATTTGTTTTTATGTTGAGATCTTTCGTCTTGGCATTCTACAGATATGTTACTGGGAATATGAGTGATACGTATAGCTGAATCTGTTTTATTTACATGTTGCCCTCCAGCTCCTGATGCTTTGAAAGTATCTATGCGTAGATCATTATTATGAATTATTATTTCATCTATATCTACTGCTTCTGGTAAAACAGCAACTGTACATGCTGAAGTATGTATACGTCCTTGAGATTCTGTTTTTGGTATACGTTGTACTCTGTGTACTCCTGATTCGAATTTTAAATTTGAATAAACTTCTTTTCCTTGAATTTTGGCAATTATTTCTTTATATCCTCCACATTCATTATAACTAATGTTAATGATATCTAAATTCCATCCTCTAATTTCTGCATATCGATTATACATTCTAAATAAGTTTTTAGAAAATATTGAGGCTTCTTGCCCGCCAATTCCAGCTCTTATTTCTAAATATACATTTCTGTTAGTTTGTATATTTTTAATAGAAAAAAATGATTCTATTTTTTTTTCAATAGAAAGTATTGTTTTTTTAGTTTGTTCTATTTCTTCTTTTGCTAAAAAAACAAGTTCTTTATCATTATCTTTAGAGATTTCTATTAAGTTTTTTATGGTGTTTTTTTGATTTTTATATGTATTATATAATTCTATTATTGGTTTTAATTTTGTAAATTCTTTTAATAATTTTTTTGATTTTTTGTAATCAGTAACAATAGTTGTATTTAGAAATAATTTATTAATTTGATTAAAGCGTTTTTGTAGTTTTTCTAATTTTTTTTGAAGAAAGTTTTGCATAAATATTTATTATGATATTTTATATAGATAATTGAATAAAAAATTTCTAATTTAGATTATTTATCGACAAAGTATTTATGATACTACATTTGATTTTTATTTTCAAAATATAAAGTTTTATATTTTCGAAATAGTGATACTAAATTTTATTTATTGGTTTTTATTGATAATGATTAATGATAATGTTTTTTATTTTGTGACTGTTATTTTAAGTATATAGTTTATTTTTTTTGATGGTTTTTTATTATGTTTAAATTGTTAAGAAATATAAAATTAATGTTTTTATATTATTTTCCAAGATTAAGTGTAAGAAAGTTTGTTTCTATTCAAAATTCAATTAGGGAACAATTGTTTTGTAAATTAAATTTTTTTAAAATTAAACCTAAGAAGATTTTAAATTTGGGATATGATTCTATGAAATCATCTACATTAAGATTATTTAAATTATATCCAAGTTCAACGTTGATTAATGTTAATCTAAATTTAGATTTTTGTATAAGAAACAAATGTAAAATAAGAGAGAATATAGAATTAGATAAGAAATTTTTAAAAGTTTGTTGCAATCCATTATATCTTCCTTTTAAAGATAATTTTTTTGATCTTGTTTTTATTGAAAAAATAGGATTAAAGAAAAATTCTTTATATTTATTTATTGAGGAAATATATAGAGTGATGAATTATAGAGGATGTTTGCTATTTTCTATGTTGGGTTTTGATACTTTTAAGGAATTAAGAAGATTTTGGTTTGTTGATGATAAATATATGTATATAAAAAATTTTGAAACTATTTTTAGTATTGGTAATTTGTTGTTGTCTAAGTCTTTTTTAGATCCTGTTATTGATAGAGAGATATTAAAATTATGTATTCCTAATGTAGGATATTTATTAAAGTTTTTAAAGGAAAATGAATATGATATTTATGTATCATTTAATGATTGTTTAATAGATAATAAAAATTTTGATATATTTTTAAAATATTTATATAAGAAAACAATATTAAATTGTATAAGTTTTTTTACTTACGAGATTTTATACGGTAATGCATGGAAAAAATAGTATATGTTAAATTTAAAAATTTAGTTTTTCTTAGTGTTGTTTCTTGTTTTAAATACTTTTAAAAGTATTAAGTATGTTTATTGTTATTTTGACAAATAAAAAAATTTTTTTGTTTGATTTTAATCAAAATTTATTTTTCTTGTGAGCAAAATTAGTATTAATTATTTTACTGATATTTAATATTACTATTTTATAGATAGTATTTATCGTTTTATAATAAATTTGATTATAAATTGGTTAAAATATTATATATATTTTGGTTTGTTATATTGTTTTATTTTGATATTGAAAATATTTTTTTATATGTTTGTTTAAACGTTTTTTTATTCTAGAAGCTTTATTTTTATGTATTATTTTTTTGTTTGATGCTTTATCTATTGCAGATTGTGCTTTTTTATAAGATGGTTTAATATTTTTGTTATCTTTTTTTTCTATGTTTTGTAAAACACGTTTTATCAGTGTTTTATATTTAGATTTTATTTTGTTATTGTATTGACGTTTTTTTTTATTTTGATTAGCACGTTTTATTGATGATTTAATATTAGCCATTATTATATAGTTCCAATTTTATTGTATATTGCTTAATATCGCTAAATTATTTATTAATGTCAATAAATTTATTAATTTTATGTTAATGTGTATATGGTATGTACATATTTTATATCTCTAAAAAAGTTTTTTGAGTTTTTATTTGAAATTTGAAATGATTTCGTTAAAAAAGCATAATAATTCATTTTATTCTATTATATTGATAGCGATAAATACTTTATTTTCACGAATATTAGGGGTTTTTCGTGATATAGTATTGGCTAATTTATTTGGAGTACAATCTAATATTGATGTATTTTATGTAGTATTTAGGATACTTAATGTTATAAAATGTTTGTTTTCTGAGAATGCTTTTGTTCAAATATTGATACCAATATTATTTGAAAATCACAAAGATAATAGTTTTTTTTTAATTAAAGATTTAATTTCTAGAATTATTGGAAAGTTAGTATTAGTTTTTTTTATTGTTTCAGTAATTGGAATATTTGTATCTCCTTTGATAGTATTTGTTTTTGCTCCTGGTTTTATAAAAAATAGTGAACACTTTTATTTAGCATCAGAAATGTTAAAAATTATTCTTCCTTTATTGGTATTTATACCATTAACTGCAATGTCTAGTGTTATATTAAATATTTATGGTTTTTTTGGAGTGTCTGCCATTGCTCCTGTTATAGTTAATATTAGTTTAATTTTATTTGCGTTGTATTTATCTCCTTATTTCAAATATCCTGTATTGTCTTTGTCTTGGGGGGTATTAATATCTGGTATTATACAATTTCTGTTTCAATTATCTTTTTTATATAAAAAAAAATTGTTATTTACAATAAAAATTGTTTGGAATGATTTAGAGGTAAATAATATTTTAAAGTTGATGATTCCTGGATTGTTTGGAGTATCTATTTTACAAATTAATATTATAATTGATCTATTTTTTTCTTCATTTTTGTCTGGAGGTAGTATTGTTTGGTTATATTATACTGATAGATTAATAAATTTTCCTATTGGAGTTTTTGGTGTATCTGTTTCTACGGTGATATTTCCTAGATTATCTAAAGTTTTTTTTAAGGAGAATAAGGAATTATTTTTTTATATTTTAGATAAAGGTTTTCGTTTGATATTATTAATTGCAATACCTTCAACTATAGGGTTGATATATTATTCTAAGCCATTAATTGCAATTTGTTTTTTTTATGGAAATTTTTCTTTTTATGATTTATTGCAAACTCAGAAAAGTTTGATTATATTTAGTTTTGGTATTCCAGCTTTTATGTTAACTAAAGTGTTATCTGTCGCATTTTATGCTTCTAGAGATTCTAAAACTCCGTTAAAAATAACTGTTTTTTCTACAGTTTTTAATTGTATTTTTTGTTTATTTTTTATAAAAAATTTAACTTATATAATGCTTGCATTTATGTCTGTTATATCTGGATATATAAATTTTGGATTTTTGTTATTTTTTTTAGTACGTTTTAAGCTTTATTATCCTTTATATGGATGGAGAAAGTTTATTATTCAATTAATTATGGCTAATTTAGTGGTTGTAAGTTATTTATATACATCATTAGATGATGTTAATACTTTGGTTTATTTAACTCAAACGACCATTTATATGAAATTGATTACTTTGTTTCAACATATTGCTTTAATAATAATAATTTATTGGCTAGTATTATATATTGTTGGAATTCGTTTATCTGATTTGGATTTTAGGTTGAAAAAAAATAATTATTTAACAAATAAAATTTAATTTATTTTTAATGGTTATTTTGTTGCAATACAATGTTATATAAAAATTGTACTAGTAAAGCTACAGGTCTTCCTGTAGATATATTTTTGTTATTTTTGGTTTTCCATGCAGTTCCAGCAATATCTATATGAGCCCAACGATAGTTTTTGGTAAATTTAGATAAAAAACATGCAGCCGTTATCGCTCCAGCATTTCGATCGTTTGTTGGACAGTTTACCATATCTGCGAGAGAACTGTTTAATAATTTTTTATATTGTTCGTCATCTATTGGTAATCTCCAAATTTTATCATTTATTTCTTTAGAAGCATGTATTATCTGTTTTGCAAGTATTTCGTCGTTTGTCATTAGCCCAGAATATACATCACCAAGTGCAATTGTTATTGCTCCTGTTAAGGTTGCTATGTCAATAACTATTTCCGGATTAAAACGCTCTGCGTATGTTAAAGTATCGGCTAATATTAATCTACCTTCTGCATCAGTATTGATAATTTCAATTGTTTTTCCAGATAAGCTTTCAATGATATCTCCTGGTTTCATTGCAGATCCACTTGGCATGTTTTCTGCGCTTGCGATTAATCCTACTATATTTATAGGCAAATTAATATTTGCGCAGGCTTTTATTACTCCTAAAACACATGATGCTCCTGTCATATCGTATTTCATTTCATCCATAGAATTTGATGGTTTTAATGATATTCCGCCTGAATCAAATGTTATTCCTTTTCCAACTAGTATTATTGGTTTAATATTAATTTTTTTGGATCCAGTGTATTTTATTTCAATAAAACAAGGTTTTTCTATACTTCCTTTTGATACATGAGAAAGTAATTTCATTCCTATTTTTTCTATTTCTTTTTCTTTTATTATTTTTGTTGTTATTTTTTGATATGTTTTTTCTAAGTTTTTGGATTGATATCCTATATAATACGGAGTGCATTTGTTTGATGGTAAATCTGATAAAATGCGTGAAAATTTTATTCCATTTGCTATAGATGTGCTAATATTCACTATATTATCATTTTTTACGTTTTGGAAACATAATTTTATTGTTTTTAATGATTTTTTAGAATTGATTTTATTTTTTCTTTTAAAATTTATTGCTTCGTAAAAGTAGTTTTCTATCTTTAAAATAGTTTGTTGTATTTGCCAATTTTTATTCTTATTTTTTATATTTGGTAAATATACAGTTGATGAAGAAAAATTGTGATTAGATAAGTTAAGATTAATATTTAATAAACATTTATTAAATTGATTTTCATCAAATGCATTTTCTTTTCCACAATTTATTAACATTATGCTTGTATTTTGTATATTATGTTGCCATATATATTTTGTTGTTTCTTTGATTTTATTTTGTAATATTGTTAAAATATCTGAATTACTTTTATTTATTTTTTTTATAGACTCTGGAAATTCCAGATCAGATAGAAATCCTATAATTAAACATTCACTAGATTGTAATGATGGTTCATCAATGATTTCGTATTTCATATATATTTTTTTGAGTTAGAAAAATGGTGTTTTTCTTTATTTTATAGTAATACTAATGATTAGATCAAATTATAACTATTATATATCTATAATACAATTATTTAAGGAAAATATTTTGTAGTTATGTTGTTTTTTGTATTTGTTTTGTAAAATATTTTGTTTTTTTATTTAAGTTTTATATTTGATTTAAATTATATATTTTGAATTTTTTAAAACTGTTGTTTAAAAAAAATTAATTTTAGGATATCTTATTACAAAATATTTAATAAGTTATTAGTAATATTGATCGATATTGAATTTAAATACGTTTTATTTATATTTTTATACTGTATTAGAAATTTTGATAAATGTTTTTTTTCATAAATGACATAAATTTATTTTTTTGCAATGGTATTGAAGACATATTGTTCATAGCAATGTTATTTTTATATGTTATTACAAAATTTAAGATTTTTGGAGGTAAATAATGAAAAGGTATCCTATGACAACAAAAGGATTAGAAGAGTTAAAAAATCAATTGCATTATTTAAAAACTATTGAAAGACCTAGAATTATTGAATCTTTAATTGAGGCTCGTGCTCATGGAGATTTAAAAGAAAATGCAGAATATCATGCTGCTTGTGAGCAACAAAATTTTAATGAAAAGAAAATTAAGGATATTGAGATAAAATTAATGAATTCTCAGGTAATTGATACTAGTAAATTAATAGATAATGGAAAAGTAATTTTTGGATCTACTGTTTGTCTTCATAATATAACTATTAATATAACAATGAATTATCAGATTGTTGGAGAAGATGAGGCTGATATTAAATTAAATAAGATTTCTTATATCTCTCCAATTGGTAAATCTTTGTTGGGAAAATCTTTAGGAGATTTAGTTTCTGTAAAAATACCTGATGGTGTAGTTCAATATAAAATTTTAAAAATTTTTTATTAAAAAACTATCATTAAGTTAGTTTTATTGTATTTATTTATTTTATAAAAAGTTATATATTAGACATTAATGAAATGAAAGGTTAGTAATGCTTGTAAAAAATTTTATTTTTAGTAAGACTTGTTTAAGTTACTATTTTTTTTAGCGGGGTAGTTTTTTTTATAAAAAGATTGTAAGAGAATAATAATATTGATAATCATTTTATGAAGAATCTTTTTATAAAAAAGTGTTATTTTATCATTTATAGTTTAGAATAGATTCTTAATAAAGAATTTATAATGAAGTTTTATAAGAACTTGTTTTTTTGATAGTGATTTATATTTGTTGATTTATAAAAAATATTTTTAAAGATTAGGAATTTTATGTCTGATAATAATGAGGAAATTAGTTATTTTCTAAATAAAAAATATAAGCATGGTTTTGTAACTGCAATTGATGTGGATTCTTTTGAGCCCTCTTTAAATGAAGAAATTATATGTAGAATTTCTTCTATAAAAGAAGAGCCTGATTTTTTATTGTCATGGAGATTAGATGCTTTTAATTATTGGAAAACATTATCACATCCTGATTGGGGCAATGTGAATTTTCCAAAAATTGATTATCAAAATATATCTTATTATTCGTCCCCTAAAAAAAAATCATTTTCTAAATTAGAAGAGGTTGATCCTGAGTTGCTGCGTGTTTATAAAAAATTGGGAATTACTTTAAGTGAACAAAAAATACTTTCTGGGGTAGCTGTAGACGCCATATTTGATAGTGTATCGGTAATTACTACTTTTAAAGAGCAATTATCTCGTATTGGTGTTATTTTTTGTTCTTTTTCTGAGGCAGTTAAAAATTATCCAGATTTAATTAAGAAATATTTAGGTTCTGTTGTACCTTATAAGGATAATTTTTATGCTGCACTTAATTCTGCTGTGTTTAGTGATGGATCATTTGTTTATATTCCAAAAGGAGTTCGTTGTCCTATGGAACTTTCAACGTATTTTAGGATTAATTCTTTTAATATTGGTCAATTTGAAAGAACATTAATTATTGCAGATAAAGATAGTTATGTTTCTTATTTGGAAGGATGTACTGCTCCTATGAGGGATGATAATCAACTTCATGCTGCTGTTGTTGAATTAATTGCATTAGATGGTGCTAGAATTAAGTATTCTACAATACAAAATTGGTATCCAGGTAATAAAAATGGAAAAGGTGGGATTTATAATTTTGTAACTAAAAGAGGTATATGTTATGGAAATAATTCTAAAATATCTTGGACTCAGATTGAAACTGGTTCGTTAATAACGTGGAAATATCCAAGTGTTATTTTAAAAGGAGATAATTCTGTTGGAGAATTTTATTCAGTAGCATTATCCAATAATTATCAACAATTTGATACTGGTACGAAAATGATTCATTTAGGTAAATGTACTAGATCTACTATTATTTCTAAAAGCATTTGTGCTGGATATTCAAGGAATTCTTACCGTGGATTAGTTAGTATTGGTAAAGATTCTATTAGTTCACGTAACTATACACAATGTGATTCATTATTGATAGGAAATAAATGCTCTGCTTATACTTTTCCTTATATTAAGGTAAAAAATTCTAGTTCTATAACTGAACATGAAGCTATGACTACTAAAATTAATGAAGAACAATTGTTTTATTGTCAACAAAGAGGGCTTAGTTTGGAAGATTCTATATCTATTATAGTAAATGGTTATTGCAAAAAAGTTTTAAAAGAACTTCCTATGGAATTTGCTGTGGAAGCAACAAAATTGTTAGGTATTAATTTGGAAGGAGCAATAGGTTAAAAAATATGTTGAAAATTATGCAACTTAGTGTTTCTTTAGATAAAAAGAAAATTTTAAATAATATAAATCTTTATGTAAAACCTGGAAGTATTCATGTAATTATGGGTTCTAATGGTTCAGGTAAAACTACTTTAGTAAAAACATTGTCTGGGCATCCGAATTATCATGTGATTGGTGGTGTTATTACTTATTTTGATAGAGATTTATTACCTTTAACTCCATCAGAACGTGCTAGATCTGGTATTTTTATATCTTTTCAATATTCAATTGAAATTCCTGGAGTAACAAATATTAGTTTTTTAAAATCTTCCTTGAATGCTATAAGAAAAAGTAATGGGAAAAATCCATTAGATACTTTTAATTTTCTTGAAAAAGTCAAAAAAATATGTAAATTTCTTAATATTAAAGAGGATTTTCTTTATCGAAGCATAAATGAGGGTTTTTCTGGTGGAGAAAAGAAGAAAAATGAAATATTACAAATGATGTTACTTAAACCTAAGTTGTTAATATTAGATGAGATAGATTCTGGACTAGATATTGATTCATTATCTGTAATTTCTAAAGGAATAAATTTTATGCGATCGTATGATCGTTCTATTATTATAATAACTCATTATCAAAAGTTACTTGAGTATATTGAGCCAGATTTTGTTCATATTTTGTTAGATGGTTCTATTGTTAGAACTGGAGGAAAATTGCTTTCTTTGGAAATAGAGAAAAATGGATACAGCTTTTTCAAAAAATAATTTTTTTTTAGATGAAATAATTAATTTTTATAAAAGACAGATTGTTGAGAATTATTTTAGTATTCCTTGGTTATTACAATTGCAAAAAGATGGATTAAAAAAATTCATGAAATATAAATTTTTTGCTAATTTAAATAATAATTGGAAGTTTTCTTTAATTGAATCTTTTTTGAAATATAAGTTTTCAGGATTAGTTAGAAATGATTGTAACATGCAAAATATGTTTATTTCGGATTTTCCATTATTTAATTTAAAAGTAAATGTTGGAAATGGATATTTTTTGAATAATCAAAGTGATATAGATAATTATTTACCTGATAATGTTTTGTTTATGCCTTTGTTTGAAGCAATTAAAAAATATCCACAAAAAATTCAACCATACTTAAATAAAATATTTAAATGCGATAATAGTTTTCATGCTTTAAATATTGGATTATTGAATTCTGGTTTTTTATTGTATATACCATCATTTGTGCAATTGAAAGAGCCTATTTCAATATTTTATACTCAAGATAAAGATAATAAAATTGTTTGTAGTCGTAATATAATTGTATTAGAAGAAGGAAGTGAATTGTCCTTATTAGAATGTTATTATGGAGATAATAAATGTTGTTATACTACAAATAGTGTTACAGAAATATATATGAATGAAAGTTCAAGGTTTTTTTATTATAAATATCAGCAAGATAGCGAACGATCTTTTCATATTAATCATTTTTTTATTAAGCAAAAAAAGGAGAGTGTTTTTGAACATCATTCTTTAAATTTTGGAGGTAATTTAGTTCGAAACAGTATTAATGTATATTTAAATGAGGAAAAATCTAAATGTTTATTGAATGGAATTTATATAATTAAAAAAAAGCAGAATATAAATAATTTTACTATTGTGCATCATAATGATTCTCAATGTGAGAGCGAACAAAATTATAGGAGTGTTTTATTTGATAGTTCCAAAGCAGTTTTTGATGATAAAGTGGTTATGTCTAAATATTTAAGATTTAATGTTGCAAAACAATATAATAGAAATTTATTGTTGTCTGATAATGTAGAATTACATACAAGTCCTCAGTTAAATATCTTAACTAATGATATATTTTGTTCTCATGGCGCTACTATAGGAAAAATTGATGACGATTCTTTGTTTTATTTTCTAACTAGAGGAATAGATGATGTAATGGCTAGGAATTATTTAATACAAGCTTTTATTAAAGAAAATTTTAAATTTATATCGAATAAATATATTTTAGATTGGTTTTATAAGTTAATAGATATTTATAGATAAAATGTAAGAAAAATTGTTTTGTTAGAGAGGGTATAAGTGAATTTTGTAAATATGAAAATTGTTAGAAAAGATTTTCCTGCTATTAATCAGAGAGTTAACAATAATAATTTGATTTATTTGGATAATGCTGCAACTACGCATAAGCCAAAATCTGTTATTGATAATATGGTTTCTTTTTATTCATTTAGCAATTCTAATATACATAGATCTATACATACATTAGGATATGAAGCTACAAGACAGTTTGAAAATGTTAGAAAAAAAGTAAAAATGTTTATTAATGCTTATTCTGTAAAAGAATGTATTTTTGTTAAAGGTGCAACAGAGGCGATTAATTTAGTGGCAGAAAGTTTTTTGTTGTCTAGGATTTCTTCTTCTAAAGAAATTTTAATTTCATATATGGAACATCATTCTAATATTATTCCTTGGCAGATTGTATGTAAAAAGACTGGTGCTAAGTTAAGGGCAATTTCAGTTTCAAATTGTGGAGAGATTGTTTTGGAAGATTATGAAAAAAAACTTAATGAAAATACTATGTTTGTATCTTTAATACATGCTTCGAATGTTTTGGGTACAATAAATCCTATATGTAAAATGATTGAAATGGCTCATTCATATGGTGCATTTGTATTGATAGATGGAACTCAAGCAGTTCCACATATTCCAATTGATGTTAAACATTTGGATTGTGATTTTTATGTATTTTCTGGTCATAAATTGTATGGTCCTACTGGAGTAGGAATTTTATGGGGTAAAGAATGTTTATTAAATGATATGGATCCTTATCAGTATGGTGGTAGAATGATAAATTCTGTTACAATTCAGGATGTAGAATATGCTTCTTTGCCTTATAAGTTTGAATCAGGTACACCGAATATATCTGGTGTGATTGGATTGGGATCAGCTATTGATTACTTTACTTCTTTAGATATAAATTTGGTTACAAATTATGAAGCACATTTGTTAAGATATTTGATTGATGCTATGAACTCATTGAATAATGAATTTAGTATAGTTGGTACATCTTTTAATAAAGTTCCAATTGTTTCTTTTATACACAAAACAATACATTCTCATGATATTGATACTATGTTAGATAGTTATGGAATAGCTGTAAGAAGCGGCCATCATTGTGCTATGCCATTAATGAGTTTTTTAGGTTTATCTTCTACAACTCGTATTTCTTTGTCGTTTTATAATACTATAGAAGAAATAGATTTTTTAATAGAATCTTTATATAAACTGAAGAGTTTTTTTTAATGAAAAATTTATCTGAACTTTATCATGAAATAATAATGGATCATAATAAATATCCTCATAATTATTATGAGATGGTAAATTATGATATAAAAGTAAAAGGCTATAATCCTTTTTGTGGCGATTCTTTAATGATATATTTAAAATTTTTTGAAAGTAATCAAAAAATTATAGAAAAAATTAGTTTTTTAGGTATAGGTTGTGCTATATCTAAAGCTTCTGCATCGTTGATGACAGATCTTGTATTAGAAAAAAGTATTTTTCAAGCTCATAAATTATTTAATATTGTTTATAATATGTTAACTAATAGAATGATTGATAAGGAAATACCAGACAAACTTGCTATATTGTCAGGAATAAAATATCATCCTTCCAGAATAAAATGTGCTATATTAGCATGGAATACTTTAAATAAAATTCTTATAGATAGAATGAGTTTGTAAATTTAAACAGGTAATATGGTTTATGTCTTTAAAAAAGGATATAATTGATGTATTGAAAACAATAATAGATCCGGAAATTTCTATTAATATTTATGATTTGGGATTGATATATAATATTTTGATTGATAAAAGACAGAATATTTGTATTGAAATGACGTTAACAACTCCATCATGTCCTATGGCACATTTTTTTCCATCTATGGTTAAAGATAAGATAATTAGTGCAGTTGATGTGAATTCTTGTGAGGTTAAATTAGTTTGGGATCCTCCTTGGAATAGAAATAGAATGTCTAAAATTGCTAGATTAGAGTTAGGAATTTTTGATTAAAAATATTGTAAATTTTTATTTATATGTAATGAAAGATATTGATTGGAAACCATCATCTAATATAGGAGTTTTACGTAAAAGAGCAAATTTCTTAATGAAGATTAGAAAATTTTTTTATGACAAGGGATATTTAGAAGTGGAAACTCCGATTCTAAGTCACTTTGGAGTTACTGATGTATATATAGAAAATATTAGAGCTTATTCTTGTTCGAAATTTGTTTATTTACAAACGTCTCCTGAATACCATATGAAAAGATTATTAGCATTTGGTAGTGGATCTATTTTTCAAATAGCTCGTGTCTTTAGAGATAATGAAATTGGTAATTGGCATAATCCTGAATTTACATTACTTGAATGGTATTGTTTGAATGTAAATCACTACCAATTGTTAGATGAAGTTGAAATTTTTTTAAAGATATTTTTAGCATGTAACAGATTAGTTAAGAAGAGTTATAAACAAGTTTTTATAGATTATTGCAATATAGATCCGATATCTTCTTCTATAGAGGATTTAAAATGGGTTATACAAGAGAATAATTTAGAATCTGTTTTTTGCAACCAAGATATTGTTGATCGTGATCAGTATTTATTTTTATTAATGACACATGTTGTGGTTCCTAAATTTACTAAAGAGATAGATGAACCAGTAGCTATATATGATTTTCCTTTGTCACAGGCTTTGTTAGCTCAGGTTAGTAAAGAAGGTTTTGCTAAAAGATTTGAAATATATTTTAAAGGTATTGAATTAGCAAATGGATTTAATGAATTAATTGATTTTAATTCTCATGTTGAAAGATTTAATATCAATTTAATGAATAGAAAAAAAATGGGTTTGAATTCATTAGAAATTGATTATAGATTTTTAAAAGCATTGGAGTTTGGACTTCCAGTATGTAGTGGTGTTGCTATTGGTATTGATAGATTATTGGCTTTGAAATTGGGATATTCAAAAATTTCTGATGTCATGTCTTTTGATTTTGATAGGTGTTAGCTCTATGTTATAGTATTTGTATCTTTTAATAAGTTTATGAATCTAAAAATTGTTGAAATGATTTAAGTTATTGGAGAATAGAATATTTATGTTTTTAGAGGCAAAGAATAAGGTTCGAGTTTTAATTACAGGTGCTGCTGGAAGAGTTAGTTATGCTTTAATTTTTAGAATAGCTTCTGGAGAAATGTTCGGTCCTTTTACAGAAATAGAGTTGCATTTATGTGATGTAGATAGAGTTCTTTCTGTTTTAGAAAGTATAGTGAAAGAATTAGAAGATTGTGCTTTTCCATTATTGAAGTATGTTCATATTACATCTAATATTCGGATGGCTGTTAATGGTATTCATTGGGCATTTTTAGTAGGCGCGGTTCCTAGAAGTATAAATATGAATAGAATAGATTTATTAAAGGTAAATGGTGTAATATTTATGGAATATGCAAAAATAATAAATAGTTATGCAGATAGTAGTGTTCGTGTTGTTGTTGTTGGTAATCCTTCAAATACTAATTGTTTAATTTGTATGAATAATGCTTGTGATATTCCGAGTGATAGATTTTATGCTTTAATGTCTTTAGATGAGTTACGTGCAAAAGCTCAATTAGCCAAAAAAGCTGGAGTTAATGTTTCAGAGATAAGTAGAGTTATTATTTGGGGAAATCATTCTAATACTCAATATCCTGATTTTCATTACGTTAGAATATCTGGTAAGCCAATTATGGAAGTCATTAATGATAAACAATGGCTAAGAAAAAAATTTATTAAATTGGTTCAAAAACGTGGAATGGATATTATTAAATTATGTGGATTTTCTTCAGCGGCTTCTGCGGCAAATGCAATCATTTATAGTGTTTCTTTTTTAACAAATAGTAGTTTTTTGAGAAAAGATGATTTTTTTTCTATTGCTTTAAGATCTAATGGGGAGTACGATGTAGATGATGGTTTAATTTTTTCTTTCCCATGTTTTTATGATAAAAAAAAATTATGTATTGTAGATGGTTTAAAATTTAATAAATTTAGTAAAATTTATTTTAAAAATACTTTAAATGAATTACGAGAAGAAAAGAAAATGGCGAAGTATTTTCGATTTATTGTTTAATTAGGTTTTAAAAGATTGTTTGAATTTTATAAAGTTTATTAATGATTAATATTGAATTAAGATTAATTCATATAAGTTAGAATAAAAATATAGATCTTAGTTTAGTTTTTTTTTATATTTAAAAGTTTGTTTAAATAGTGGATGTTTATATTTCCATTTAAAAAATTTGGATCTTTAAGTATTTTTTTGTGTAGTTCGATATTTGTTTCTACTCCGTCAATAATAATTTCGTCAAGTGCATTTCGCATTTTTGCTATTGCTTCTTCTCTTGTATTTCCATAGCTAATAATTTTTCCAATTATAGAATCATAGTATGGAGGAATGATATATTTATTGTATAAATGAGAGTCAAATCTAATTCCTGGCCCTCCTGGTTGATGTAGAATGTTTATTTTTCCAGAAGATGGTATAAAGGTTTGTGGATTTTCTGCATTAATTCTACATTCAATAGAATGACCATTTATTTTAATACTTTTTTGTTGCAAATTTAAATTTGAATTGTTACAAATTTTAATTTGTTCTTTGATTAAATCAATTTTTGTAATCATTTCTGTTATTGGGTGTTCTACTTGGATACGTGTATTCATTTCTAAAAAATAGAATTTTTCTTTTTTATAAAGAAATTCAAAGGTCCCAGCATTTCTATATTTAATTTTTTTACCAATTTTTATGATTGATTTTTTTATTTTTTGTTTGATTTTATCAGGGATATTTAGTGCTGGAGCTTCTTCTAGAATTTTTTGATTATAACGTTGAATAGAGCAATCTCTGTCTCCTAAATAAATAATGTTTCCGTTTCCATCACCTAGTATTTGAAATTCAATATGACGTGGATTTGAAATATATTTTTCCATATAAAGATTTGTATTATTATGAGTTTGTTTTAATTGATTGTATGTTGATTCAATTGTTTTTATTAAATTATTTTCTTCATATATTATGTGAATACCTCTCCCCCCTCCTCCATTAATTGCTTTAATAACAATTGGATATCCAATTTTTCTTGCGGTTTCTATGTTTATTTTGTTATTATGATTTGAAATAAGATTAGTTCCTGGTATGCATGGAATTTTTAGTTGTTTCATAGTATTGATAGCTGATAGTTTATTTCCCATCAATCTTATTGTGTCTCCTTTTGGCCCTATAAAGTGAATACCACTTTTTTCAACAATATCTGCAAAGTCTGCATTTTCTGATAAAAATCCATATCCTGGATGTATGGCTGTAGAGTTGGTTATTTTAGCTGCTGATATAATTGCTGGTATATTTAGGTAACTTTTTTGCAGGTTATTCGGGCCTATACAGACTGTTTCATCAGCTAATCGTACATGTAATAAATTTTTATCAATATCAGAATGAATTGCAACTGTTTTTATTCCTAATTCTTTGCATGCTCGAAGAATTCGTAAAGCTATTTCTCCTCTATTTGCAATAAGAATTTTTTCAAACATTTTATGTTAACTCGATTATAAATAGTGGTTGTTTATATTCTACTGGTTCATTATTTTTGATTAGTATATTTTTAATAATTCCATTATGATCAGTTTCTATTTCATTAAACATTTTCATTGCTTCTATAATGCATAATGGATCTCCTTTTTTAATTAATTGTCCTATTTTTACAAATGGAGGTTTATTTGGGGATGGAGCTGTATATAGGGTTCCTACCATAGGAGAATATATTGTATATAGTTTATTTTTATTTTTACTATTAGATAGATTTTGTTTTTTATTCTTTATAGATGTTTGTGGCATTACATTATTTATTGTACGTTTATTTGGTATATTATTATTATCGTGATAGCAGTTGTTATTTTTAATTTTTATAAGATTCTCATTTTCTTTAATTTCAATTGAATAAATTTTATTTTTTTTTAGTAGGTTGATAAGTTTTTGTATTTTTTTAATATTCATTTTAGAATATCTCTTATGTTAATGTTCTGTCAAAGAATGGTTATATTTTATATAGTATTTAGTTTTAGATATAAACATATTTTACATGAAAGAACATTGTTTTAATTAATATTTTATCTTTGTTTTACAATTCAAAAATTGGTCAATATAATTAATTGTTAAAATTTTATAAAAATATTATATAAAAAAGTTTTATAAAAAAAAATGTAATTTTAATGTATTTATTTTTTTAAAATTTGTTATTTTATATTGAACTATAGCTAAATATATGATTTATATTTAAAATATAAATAATTTATACTATTAATATATAAAATATTTTTTGTTAATATATTATTAAAATTTTATTAGAGATAAATATTATATAGATTATTAAAAAATTTAATCAAAGAGAGAAATTTATTGTAGTGTATTTATTGTAATATAATTTTTTTTATTTTTAAGTTAGAATGTTTTTTCGGGGTATAGCGCAGTTTGGTAGCGCGTCTGCTTTGGGAGCAGAATGTCGTGGGTTCAAATCCCTCTACCCCGATAGAGTTTTGTTTTTTATATATTTTATGCGCCTGTAGCTCATTTAGGATAGAGTATCGGCCTTCTAAGCCGATGGTAACAGGTTCGAATCCTGTCAGGCGCGATTTTATATCATAATTAATATGGTTTTTAACTTATTTTTTAAATGGATTTTTGTTTATTAAATATTTTACTAATATAATTTTGTGGTGAATGTAGCTCAATTGGTAGAGCATCGGGTTGTGGTCCCGGTTGTTGTGGGTTCGATCCCCATCATTCACCCATATTTTAGAATTGAATATTTTTTAGTATATTTTTTGTAAAAAAATATATTTTTAGGTTAGATATATTATATTGTATACGCGAAAGTGGTGGAATTTGGTATACACGTTGGATTTAGATTCCAATGAGATATATTTCTCTTGAGAGTTCGAGTCTCTCCTTTCGCATTTAAAATATATAATTTTAAGAGAATTTTAATGCAGGTATCAATTGACGTTTTAGAAAAATTGAAGAGAAAACTTACGGTATCTATACCTTTAAAATTATTGAAAGATAATATGGATATTTATTTAAAAAATTTTTCTAAAAAAGTTGGAATTAATGGTTTTAGAACTGGGAAAGTTCCTTTATATATTTTACAAAAGAGATATGGTAATATAGTTACAAGAGATGTTGTATGGAAAATGATTGAATCTTCTCTGAAACAGGTGTTTAAAGATAAAAAAATATCACCAGTCAATACTCCTATTATAGAATGTGATACTTTTGATTTTAAGAAAGATTTAGTTTATACAGCTATTTTTGAGGTTTTTCCAGATATCCAATATTTAGATTTAAATGGAAGAAATATAAAATATTTTGTATCAAAAATAACTGATGAAGATGTAATGTATGTGTTAGAGAATTTAAGAATTCAAAATAAAAATTGGTATGAAGTAAATAGATCTGTTGTTCATGATGGTGATAAGGTTGTAGTTAGTTTTAAAGAGAATTTTAGTAATTATTTTCATTTTAAAAGGAGTGTTAAAAATTGTGAATGTATTATAGGTTCTAGAACTATGTTTCCTGGTTTTGAAGATGGATTAATTAACAAAAAAATTGGTGAGACTTTTATTCTTAAGATACCTATTTCTAAAATTTTGTCGGTAAATCCATTAGATAGAGAAAATTTTTTTATTTTTGAGATAACTGTTCATAAGATATTTGAAGGTAAATTGCCGAATTTAAATAATACTTTTTTAAGAAAATTTAATATTAATAATGGAGATATTGAGGATTTTAAAAAATATATTAAAAATATTATGAATAATGAAATGAATCAATATATTGATTTAATAAATAGGGAAGAAATTTTTGAAACATTTACATTACTTAATGAATTTGAATTACCGGAATCTTTAGTTAATCAAGAAATGAACTTTTTAAAAAATGAATTAAGTTTACATATATTCAAAGATAAGAATATAATAAATAAAAAGATTTTTGATAATATGTATGATTCAATATTTTATAATCAGGCAAGAAAACGTGTACATCGATATTTATTATTATCTGAATATATAAAAAAAAATAATTTAACATTAAATCAAAATATAATTAATAAAACGATTAATGAATTATCTAAGTTATGTAAAGATCCAAATGAGATTAAATTTTTATATAATAAGAAATATGATTATAATAAAAAAATAAGATCTTTAGCATTAGAGAAGATTTTAGCTAAAAAAATCAGTAAAAATGCAAATTTAATTACAGAATTTGTAAATTATAAGGATATAATTAATATTATGAAAAATAAAAAACAATATATGTTTACATATGACAGATTATTTAAGTAAAAAAATGCATTTTTTTTCCAATTTTGTTCCAATGGTAATTGAAAAAACATTTAAAGGAGAAAGATCTTTTGATATATATTCGAAATTATTAAAAGATCGTATTATTTTTCTTATGGGAGAAATAGAAGATTTTATGGCTAATTTAATTATTGCACAATTATTGTTTTTGGAATCGGAAAATTCTATGAAAGATATATTTTTATATATTAATTCTCCTGGTGGTATGGTTACTTCTGGTCTTGCAATTTATGATACCATGCAATATGTAAAACCAGATGTTAGTACAATATGTATTGGTCAGGCATCTAGTGCAGCTGCTTTATTACTTTGTGCTGGTGCAAAAGGAAAGAGATTTTGTTTGCCAAACGCGGTAATGATGATTCATCAACCTTTGGGTGGATATAAAGGACAAGCTTCTGATATAGAAATACATGCTAGAGAAATATTATTAATGAGAAATCGTCTAAATGATATTTTAGCAAAACATACAAATAATACATCTGAAAAAATTAAAGTAGATACAGAACGTGACAATTTTATGAATGCTGTAGAAGCTATTAAGTATGGTTTAATTGATAAGATTCTTTATAATCGTTAATTTTTTGTAAAAAAGATTATGTTTTGTTAGTTAAATTTTATTAAATTTGGTATTTATTGATCTTTAGGTTATAGATTAATAATATATAATTATTATATGGTTTTTGATAATTTTTATAATAATTTTGAAGAGTGTGATTTTGTTCAAATTTTTTATAAATTTTTGAAAGTTGTTAGATGAATTTTAATCATAAAAGGAGTTTATTTGGGTGAATAAATCTAATAATGGGGAAAATAAGATTTTATGTTGTTCGTTTTGTGGGAAAAATCAATTAGAAGTTAAAAAGTTAATTGCCGGTCCTTCTGTTTTTGTTTGTAATGAGTGTGTTTCATTGTGTAATGATATAATTAATGATGAACAATATAATGGTTCTTCTTATATAAACAAAAGTCAAAAGTTACCGAAACCTAAGGAGATAATGAATTTTTTAAATCAGTATGTAGTTGGTCAATTTCATACAAAAAAAATTTTGTCTGTCGGTGTTTATAATCATTATAAACGTTTATTCAAAAATATTACAGATGATGATGTTGAGATAAGTAAAAGTAATATTTTGTTAATAGGACCAACAGGGTGTGGAAAAACCTTGTTAGCTCAAACTTTAGCTAGATTTTTGGATGTGCCTTTTTCTATTTCTGATGCTACTACGCTTACTGAAGCAGGATATGTTGGGGAAGATGTAGAAAATGTTATTCAAAAATTATTGCAAAAATGTGACTATGATATTGGTAAAGCACAAAAAGGGATTGTATATATAGATGAAATCGATAAAATTTCTAAAAAATCTGATAATCCTTCTATAACTAGGGACGTTTCTGGGGAGGGAGTACAGCAAGCATTATTAAAAATAATGGAGGGGACTATTGCGTATATACCACCGAAGGGTGGTAGAAAACATCCTCATCAAGAATTTTTGCAAGTTGATACTTCTAATATTTTGTTTATTTGTGGTGGTGCATTTTCTGGATTAGATAATATTATTAAAGATCGTGAAAAAAAATTTTCTGGTATTGGTTTTATTTCTACATTAAGAAATACAAATAGTAATCAATTTACACAAAAAATTTTTAATAATTTAGAATCAGAAGATTTAATTAAGTATGGTTTAATTCCTGAGTTTGTTGGAAGGCTGCCTATTGTGACTGTTTTAAATGAATTAGATGAGGAAGATTTAATAAATGTTTTAACTAAACCTAAAAATGCATTGGTAAAACAGTTTTACAGTTTATTTAAAATTGATAATGTTGAATTAGAGTTTTGTGATAGATCTTTATCTTTAATTGCCAAAATGGCTCTAGAAAAAAAATTAGGTGCTAGAGGTTTAAGATCTATTTTAGAAAATATTTTATTAGATATAATGTATGAATTACCTTCTATTGACAATGTTTATAAAGTAATTATTAATGAAAATGTAATAAATAATGTAATAAAACCTATTATTCTTTATAATAATAAGAATGAACAAAGTTAAAATTTTATATATTAATTATATGGTTATTGTACTAATTGATTGGCGGGTTAGATTTTATTTATAAATTGGGTATATTATATTTTAATAATATATGAATTTTTTATAAATTTATAATTTTGCTGTGTTATATAATAAAGTTATTTAAGGATTTTAAATAAACAGTATGTCTGAAACTAAATTAACGATAAAAGATAATATACATGGAAAGTTGTTATTTCCTGTTTTACCTCTTAGAGATGTAGTAGTATATCCAAATATGGTTGTTCCTTTATTTGTTGGAAGAGAAAAGTCTATTAAAGCTTTAGAAGCTTCTATGATTGATAGTAAACAGATTTTTTTAGTGGCTCAGAAGGAATCATCTGATGATGATCCTAATTTAGAGGATATTTATTCTGTAGGAACAATTTCTAATATTTTACAATTATTAAAATTACCAGATGGAACTGTTAAGATATTGGTTGAAGGAGATAAACGTGCTAGGGTTATTTATTCGTGTAAAGATAAAGGTTATTTGGAAGTGGAATTAGATATTCTAGTAGAAGTTAATCAATTTTATATTGATGATAGTAAAGATATTTTAATTTTAAAACGTACTTTAATATCTCAGTTTGAACAATATATAAGTTTAAATAAAAAAATTCCTTTAGAGGTGATTAATGTTGTTTCAGCAATAGAAAATCCTGGAAAATTATCTGATACTATTGTTTCTAATTTAACTTTAAAAGTTTCAGATAAACAAAGTTTTTTAGAAATTATTGATGTGAGAAAAAGATTAGAAAATCTTATCGCTAAATTAGAGATAGAAATTGATTTGTTGTGCGCAGAAAAAAAAATTAGGGAACGTGTAAAAAAGCAGATGGAAAAAACTCAACGTGAATATTATTTAAATGAACAAATAAAAGCAATTCAAAAAGAACTTAGTAAAATTAGTGATGAGGGAGATGAAATTAAAAAATTAGAGAATAATATAAAAAATTCTGGTATGCATCATGAAGCTATGGATAAGTCATTATCGGAATTATATAAATTAAAAATGATGTCTTCTATATCAGCAGAAGCTACAGTGATTAGAAATTATCTTGATTGGATGTTATCTGTTCCTTGGAAAAAAAGAAATAAAATAGAGTTTGATTTACAAAAAGCAGAATTTTTGTTAAATGAAGAACATTATGGTCTAGATAAAATAAAAGATCGTATAATTGAATATTTAGCTGTTCAAAAAAGAGTTAAGAATTTAAAAGGTCCTATTTTATGTTTTGTTGGACCACCAGGTGTTGGTAAAACTTCATTAGGAAGATCAATTGCTAGAGCAATTGGTAGGACTTTTATTAGATTTTCATTGGGTGGATTACGTGATGAAGCTGAAATTAGGGGCCATAGAAAAACATATATTGGATCTATGCCTGGAAAGATTATTCAAAAATTATGTAAAGCAAAAGTAAAAAATCCTTTGATGATGTTGGATGAAGTAGATAAAATGGCTATGGATTTTCGTGGAGATCCATCATCTGCATTGTTGGAAGTGTTAGATGCAGAGCAAAATTATATGTTTAATGATCATTATTTGGAAGTTGATTATGATTTAAGTGAAGTAATGTTTATTGCTACTGCAAATTCTTTGGATATTCCAGTTCCGTTATTAGATAGGATGGAGATTATTCGTTTGCCTGGTTATACTGATCAAGAGAAATTGTTTATTGCTAAGAAGTATCTTGTTCCAAAGCAAATAAATTTGAATGGATTAAAAAAAAATGAATTAAATATTACAGAAAGTGCTATTTATGAAATAATTTATTATTATACACGTGAAGCTGGTGTTAGGAATTTAGAAAGAGAAATTTCTAGTATTTGTAGAAAGGTAGTTAAAAATTTATTGGTTAAAAATAAAAAAAATAGACTTGTTGTATCATCTTTTAATGTAAAAAAATATTTAGGAGTTAAAAAATATACTTATGAACATATTAAATGTAAATTTAATTATGTTGGTCGCGTAAATGGACTTGCATGGACATCTGTAGGTGGTGAAGTATTGATAATAGAAGCATTAATGGTTCCTGGTAAAGGAAAAATTATTCGTACAGGTCAGCTAGGTAAAGTTATGCAAGAATCTATTTATGCAGCTATGACTGTAGTTAGGAGTTATGCTAACTTTTTGAAGTTAGAAAGGGATTTTTATGATGAAAATGATTTTCATATTCATATACCAGAGGGTGCTATACCAAAAGATGGTCCAAGTGCTGGAATAGGTGTTTGTGTGGCTTTGATTTCTGTTGTAACGAAAATTCCTGTGCGTTATGATATAGCTATGACTGGTGAGATTACTTTATTGGGAAAGATACTTCCTATAGGAGGTTTGAAAGAAAAGTTATTAGCGGCTTGTCGTTTTAATATTAAAGATGTCCTTATTCCAGAAGAAAATTACAAGGATTTAGAAGATGTTCCTAGTAATGTTTTAAAAAAAATTAATATACATACTGTGAAAGATATAGAAGAAGTATTTCGTTTTTCTTTGATTAAAAAAATTTGAAAAAAAATAGTAGGTTTTTTATTTTATTAGATTTTTACGAGTAAATACTTGACTCTATGTAATAAATTTGGTTAAATCAAGATTTTTTAATATTAAAAAAAAAGAGATGAGATAAGATGAATAAAAGTGAATTAGTTAAAGTAATTTCAAAAAATTCTGGTATTACTAAAACTAGTGTAAATTGTATTATTGATTCTTTAATATCATCTATTGTCAATACTTTAAAACATGGAGATACTGTTGTATTACCTGGATTTGGTTCTTTTTATACGGTTTTACGTTCTGAACGTATGGGTAGAAATCCACAAAATGGTAAAATGATTCATATTAAAGCTTCAAAAATTATAAAGTTTAGAGCTGGAAAGAAATTGAAAAATTTTTTATAGGAATTTATTTTTTTGATTGTTATATTTTTAATTAAATTAAAAAGATTAATGTTTTGGTTTTTTATTGAATAAGTATTTTATGAATAAGATCATTATTGGGTACTTAGCTCAGTTTGGGAGAGCATCGTCCTTACAAGGCGAGGGTCGCAGGTTCAATTCCTGCAGTACCTAGGATTTTATTTCGTATTTTTATATTTTTTTTTAAGTATTTATTAATTAAAAAAATTGTGGAGTGGTAGTTCAGTTGGTAGAATACCGGCCTGTCACGCCGGGGGTCGCGGGTTCGAGTCCCGTTCACTCCGTTTTTTGATATAGTAGAATTTATTACAGATTTATTTTATAGTCGGTATTTTTATTATTAAAAATAATTCTTTTTATTTATTTGAATGTATACGATTTTATAATAAAAATTTTTTATTTATGTTTTTATAGTAATTACGAAAAAGAATATATTGTTATGTTGTGTGTTATTAAAGTCTTTTTATAAAAAATTTAATATCTTGTTATCCCCATTACATGATAACCGGCATCTACATGTACAATTTCTCCGGTAATTCCTGATGATAAATCTGAACATAAAAATACTGCAACTTGCCCTATTTCTTTTATAGATACATTGCGTTGTAGTGGTGTAGAATTTTTATAAATTGTTTTAATTTTATTGAAATCTTTTATTCTTGATGAAGATATAGTTTTTATTGGACCGGGAGAAATTGCATTAACACGTATGTTCATTTTTCCTAAATTAAATGACAAATAACGAACAGAAGATTCTAAACTAGATTTTGTAATTCCCATTGTATTATAATTAGGTATTACTTTTTCAGCACCATAGTAACTTAGAGTTACTATAGACCCGTTGGAGTTTTTCATTAACGGAAATGCATTTTTAGATATTTCTATAAGACTATAAGTACTTATTTCTTGGGATATTAAATAATCTTTTTTGTTTATATTTTTAATAAAATTTCCTCCTTTTATTTGATTTGTTGGAGTAAAGGCAATAGAATGTATTAATCCGTTTAATGTTCCCCATTTTTTTTTTATTTTGTCAAAAGTTAGATATATTTCTTTATCTTGTGTTACGTCACAAGGTAGAATGAATGAGGAATTAAAATCAGAAGATATTTTTTGTAAACGATTTTTTATTTTTTCATTTTGAAATGTAAAAGCTAATTCTGCTCCATATTCAAAACAGGATTGTGCTATTCCATATGCAATAGAATACTTATTTATCAAACCCATAATTAATATTTTTTTTCCTTTCAATAAGCTCATATTTAATTTTTTAATTTTATTTTGTTAATAAATATAATAACAATTATTGTATTGTTATTAAAGTAATTCTCGCATTTTTGCTTGTATCATGTCTATAGCAATTCTATTTTCTCCTCCTTTTGGTACGATGATATCTGCATATTTACTTGATGGTTCAATAAATTGAAGGTACATTGGTCTAACCATAGTTTCATATTGATTAATTACAGATTTAAACGATCTGCAACGTTCTATAACGTCTCGTTTTAATCTTCTTATTAAGCATATATCTAATGGTGTAGACATAAATATTCTTATATCCATAATTTTTCTTAAGTTTTGATCGCTTAATAATAGTATTCCTTCTAATACTACTATTGTATGATTTCCTATACGTCTGGTTTTTGATAGTCGTATGTGTTTAGAGTGAGAGTAAATAGGTATATTTATTGATTTACCTTTTCTTAAGTTTTTTAAATGTTTATATAGAAAGGCATGATCGAATGCATCTGGATGGTCATAATTAATTTTTTCTCTTTCTGAAAATGGTAAGTGTTTATTATCTTTATAATAAGAATCTTCTGATATAACTACTACTTGTTCTGAACCTAGTTCTGTTACTATTGTATTTGCAAGTAAACTTTTTCCTGATGCTGATGGCCCGGAAATTCCAATGATAATTGGTTTTTCTCTCATATGTTTTATTAAAAATGGTTATTTTTTTATATTTTAAGTAATTAATTACTATTTTAGTAAAAATTGTTTGTATAATAAATATTTTTTTGTATTTAGTATAAATATTGGTATTTATTTTATTTTAAGTAATTAAATAATTTAATAATATTTAATGTTTATTTTGATGATAAATATATATTATTCATTATATGAAAGTAGTTCATAT
This sequence comes from Candidatus Legionella polyplacis, assembly GCF_037013735.1. NCBI lineage: Bacteria > Pseudomonadati > Pseudomonadota > Gammaproteobacteria > Legionellales > Legionellaceae > Legionella > Candidatus Legionella polyplacis. The sequence continues at coordinate 246,963 of NZ_CP135136.1, read as the reverse complement.
TTATTGTTCTTTTAAAGAATTTTTTATTTTTAATTTGATAAAATTTGTTTATTTTTATTAGTTATGAGTTAGTTTTATTTTAATATTATTTGATAAATATTTAAAACCCATATCCATATATAAGTTATATTACTAATAGTTGTTGTAATAGCTGTCAATAAGATTATTATATTTATAGAACAGTTAAGAATTGTGTGAAATGCGAGATTAAATAAACAGAAGATTGTTAGTAATAATTGCAATGTTGTATTTATTTTACTGATAATTATAGATTTGAGTATTAATTTATTTGGTATAATATAAAACCATATTATTATTCCTAATAATATTGTCATATCTTTTAGTATAGTTAAAATAATGAGCCACCATGGTAAAACCTTTATTAATGCAAGTGCTATAAAACTGAATGTAATTAAAAATTTGTCTGCTAATGGATCCAGGGAGGCTCCGTAAGAACTTTGCCAGTTAAAATTTCTTGCTATCAATCCATCTAAAGTATCTGTTAATCCTGCTGTTAAAAATAGGTAAAATGTTAGAGAATATTGTTTTTTATATATACATATTAAAATAGGAATAATAAGTATTAATCTAGAAAAAGTTAATAAATTTGGAATATATTGCAATTTTATTTTCATGGTTACAATATCATGTAATTTTGTTATTTGATTTTTGGTTTTTTAATTATGTATAAATATATTTGTATTTTAATAAGAATGTAATAAATAGATATTAGTTTTTGTTTTTATAAATATGTTTTATATTAGTAAATATTTATTAGTTTCAAAATGTTAAGTGTTATGTTTTATTGATAAAAATAAAGTAAGTTGATTGTTATGAATAATATTGGGTAATATTTTATTTTAAATAAAAGTTTAGTGATACATTATTAAAATATTTTTTATTTTAAAAAGAATAATAAAATATATTTTTTTTTATAGAAAAATAAAAAAATAGTATATAATTACTAATTAATAATATTAATAACTATATATTATGCCTTGTTCTAAAAAGAAAAATCATTGGGTTCATAATTTTTATTTTCGTGATCCATTTTCGAAAAGAGCTAAATTTGAAGGTTATAGAAGCAGAGCAATTTATAAACTAAAAGAAATAGATGAAAAAGAAAATTTATTAAGATTTGGTATTAATATTATTAATTTAGGATCTTCTCCAGGAAGTTGGATACAATATATTTTAAGAAAATTGGGAAGAAATGTAAAAGTTTATGCTCTAGATAAGGTTTCTATGAAAGATATTTTTGGTGTTTCTTTTATTCATGGAGATTTTTGTGATAATTCTGTGTTAGATAAATTGTTTAGTTTATTAAGAGATAAAAAAATAGAATTAGTTTTATCGGATATGGCTTATAGTATGAGTGGTTTTCCTGAAATAGATATACCAAGATTATTGGAATTAGATGAGTTGGTATTAAGATTTAGTGTTAAGGTGTTGAAATTTAATGGAGTAATGTTAGTAAAGGTTTTTTATGGATATGGATTGAATGATTTTATTAATAAAGTACGTTTTTATTTTAGGGAGGTTAAAATTTATAAACCGTTGGCCTCTCGATCTTTTTCAAGAGAAGCTTATTTATTGGCTAAATATTTTGTTGGGTGTAATAAAATGTTTTAGAATTTAAAATAAATTTTTTGTTTTAAGTAATAAATTTTATTTGATGTTTTTTTGTAAAATAAAAGATTTGTATAATATAGGATATTATTTTATTTTACACGAATATAATTTTTCGGAGTAGTTATTTGAATGATATGATAAAAAATTTGTTTTTGTGGTTAGTAATAGTAATTATTTTAATTACCGTTTTTAGTAATTTTGGGTATCGTCACACATCTATATTGAGAATTTCTTATAGTCAATTTTTAAATAATGTTGATCATGGTATGGTTAACTCTGTTACGATTGAAGATAATAAATTAGTAAAGGGACAAATGAAAGATAATCATCAATTTATTACTTATATACCCATGCAAGATGATGCATTATTAGGTCAGTTATTAAAAAATAAAGTTGATGTTAGTGGCCAAGGAAAACAACAGGAAAGTTTTTTGTTACACTTATTTGTTAATTGGTTCCCTATGTTGTTATTGATAGGTGTATGGATTTTTTTTATGAAACAGATGCAGGGCGGAGGAAGAGGAGCTATGTCTTTTGGTCGATCTAGAGCTAAGCTATTAGGGGAAGATCAGGTGAAAATTACTTTTGCTGATGTTGTTGGTATAGATGAAGCTAAAGAGGAAGTGAAGGAGCTAGTTGATTTTCTTAAGGATCCGTCTAAATTTCAACGTTTGGGAGGTCGTATACCTAAGGGAATTTTATTAGTTGGATCTCCTGGTACTGGAAAAACTTTATTGGCTAAAGCGGTAGCAGGAGAAGCTAAGGTTCCATTTTTTACAATTTCTGGTTCAGATTTTGTAGAAATGTTTGTTGGTGTTGGTGCATCACGTGTTCGTGATATGTTTGATCAAGCGAAAAAACATTCTCCTTGTATTATTTTTATTGATGAAATTGATGCGGTTGGAAGGCATAGAGGATCTGGATTAGGAGGTGGACATGATGAGCGTGAGCAGACGTTGAACCAATTATTGGTTGAAATGGATGGATTTGATGGAAATGATGGAGTTATTGTGATTTCTGCTACTAATAGACCGGATGTTCTTGATCCTGCATTGTTGCGACCTGGAAGATTTGATAGGCAAGTTGTTGTTCCATTACCTGATATTCGTGGTCGTGAAGAAATTTTAAAAGTGCATTTAAAAAAGATATCCTTAGATGAAGAGATAGATATAGAATCTATTGCTCGTGGTACACCTGGATTTTCTGGAGCAGATTTAGCTAATTTAGTTAATGAAGCAGCATTATTTGCTGCTAGATTTAATAAATCTGTAGTGAGTTTATTTGAATTAGAAAAAGCTAAAGATAAGATTATTATGGGTTCTGAGAGAAAGTCTATGATTATGAGTGAAAAAGATAAAAGACTTACAGCATATCATGAGGCTGGTCATGCAATAGTGGGTTTATTAGTTCCTGAGCATGATCCAGTTTATAAAGTTACAATTATACCTAGAGGTATGGCATTAGGGGTTACTATGTTTTTACCTGAAAAGGATCATTTTAATTTTAGTAAAAGGCGTTTGGAAAGTCAATTATCTAGTTTATTTGGTGGTCGAATAGCGGAAGAATTAGTTTTTGGTTTAGAAAGCATTACTACTGGAGCGGCTAATGATATAGCTAGAGCTACTTCTATTGCTCGTAAGATGGTTACTATATGGGGGTTGTCTAATCTTGGACCTTTAACCTATGGGGAAGAGCATGGAGAGATATTTTTAGGAAAGACTGTTAATAATCAACGGAAAGAAATATCTGATAGTACAGCAAAAAAAATTGACGATGAAATAGATAAGATTGTTTCTTGTGCATATAATGTTGCTAAAGATATGCTTATATCTAATATGGATAAATTACATTTAATGGCTGATCAATTAATTAGATATGAGACAATTAATTTAGAGCAAATTAAGAAAATTATGTCTATTAATAGTATGGATTCTACTGTTAATTCTAAGAATGTTGATCTTAATTGTTAATATATAAATAAATTATTTAATTTGGTTATTAAATAAGGTTCTTATATAAGAGATATGTCTTTAGAACGATTTTTTATAGTTTTTTTTTATATATCTATTTTATTTAAAGTTATAAAATGATGTTATATGAATGCTGAAGAATTTGAAAATTGGCGTATTAGTTATGGGAAAAGAAATTATAATTCATTGGTATATCCCTTAATTATGGGAATATTGAATGTAACTTCAGATTCTTTCTTTGATGGTGGAAAATTTCTTGATATTCAAAGTGCTGTTGAACATGCATTCTATATGATTTCTAAAGGTGTGGATATAATTGATATAGGTGGTGAATCAACTAGACCTGGATATACACCTATAAGTGTTGATGAAGAGTTGAGTAGAGTAATACCAGTAATTAAAAAAATTAGATCTAAAAGTGATATATGTATTTCAATTGATACAACAAAATTAGTGGTTATGTACGAGGCATTGTTAGCTGGAGCTTCTTTTATTAATGATGTTAGTTCTTTATCTAATAAGGATTCTTTAAAATTTGTATCATCTATTAATATTCCAGTTTGTTTAATGCATGGTTTTTCAGGTTATCATAATGATATTGACTATCATAATAATGTGATTTTAGATGATTTTATTAATATAAATAGTGGTAAAAAAGATATTGTAGATGATATAGATTGTTTTTTCGAACAAAAAATTGCTGATTGCATCAATGTGGGTATACAAAGAAAAAATTTAATTATCGATCCTGGTTTTGGTTTCAATAAGTCCGTTAAAGATAATTTAAGAATTATAAATAGTCTTAATAAGTTTTCTAAATATAATTTACCAATTTTAATTGGTTTATCAAGAAAGTCTACATTAGGTATATTGTTGAATAAGTTAGTTAATGAACGTTTGATAGGTAGTATTGTAATGTCTATACTCTCGATTTTGCAAGGAGTAAGTATAATTAGAACGCATGATGTTGATGAAATGAATCAAGCTTTAATTATACTAAAAGCTGTAAAACAAGAAATAAGTTATTAAATATTTTAAAAAGTATTGTATTTTTATTTGAAAAATAATTTTATTTTTTAATAAATTAAAGAAATGAATAGTGAATTATGTAATTGTTTTATTTATGTTTATTCAACATGATTATTAAGATTTTTAGAATATAAAATATGTAAAAATGCCGTTGCACAGAGTTGAACTGTGGACCTATTAATTACGAATTAATTGCTCTACCAACTGAGCTACAACGGCTGTAATTTGATTGAAAATTTTGTTAAAATTTACAAATATTTAATTATTTTATGAAATAAAATATTTCAAAACGATTATTTGCTGTTTAGATAATTTTTAAGAACATATTTTAAAATTCCTCCGTTTAAATAAAAATTTAGTTCGTTTATAGTATCTATTCTACAAATAAGATTAATAATTTTTATTTTATTATTTGGATATTTTATTATTGTTTTTATTAGGTCATTTGGTTTTATATTAGATTCTATATATATAGATATTCTTTCTTTTCCATTTAGTTTTAATGTCAATCTGTTTGTTTTATTTATAAATTGTAATGGAAGAACTCCCATGCCTATTAAATTTGAACGATGAATTCTTTCAAAACTTTCTGCGATTACTGCTTTGATTCCTAATAGTGATGTTCCTTTTGCTGCCCAGTCTCTTGAAGATCCTGTTCCATAATTTTTTCCAGCAATTAAAATTAAATTTTGTTTATTTTTTTTGTATATTTTAGAAGCTTCATATATAGACATAATTTGATTAGATGGAATATGTTTTGTGAATCCACCTAATATATTAGGAATGATTTCGTTTTGTATTCTAGTATTTGAAAATGTTCCTCTAATCATTATGTTATGATTTCCTCTTCTTGACCCATAAGAGTTAAAATTTTCTTCTTTTATCCCTTTGGATGAAAGGTATTTTCCAGCTGGTGAGTTAAATGGTATGGATCCTGCTGGTGATATATGATCTGTAGTAATGGAATCTCCGAATATAGCTAAAATATATGCATTTTCTATGTTGGTATCGTGAGGTTTTTTGTAAGATAATGAGTAATTTTTTAAAAAAGGTGATTTTTGAATGTATGTAGATGATTTTGACCATTGATAATTATTATTAGTATTAATATTGTCATATTGTATAGAATTCCATTGATTATTGCCTTCATATATATTAATATATTCTTTATGAAATATATCATTATTAATATTTTTTATTTTTGATAAAATTTCATTTTTGCTTGGCCATATATCTTTTAAGTAGATTTTATTTCCATTTTTATTTAATCCTATTGGACTTGTTGATAAATCGATAAGCATTGATCCGCATAGAGCATATGCAATTACAAGAGGTGGAGAACATAACCAATTCATCTTAATTAATGGATGTATTCTTCCCTCAAAGTTTCTATTCCCTGATAATACTGAACAAGCAATAATGTTATTATTTTGAATAGTTTGTGTAATTTCTTTAGGTATTGGACCTGTATTTCCAATACAAGTTGTACATCCATATCCTACAATAGAGAAACCTAATTTATCTAAATAAGTTTGTAAGTTCATTTGTTGTAAGTATTTTGTTACTACTTTAGATCCTGGTGCAAAGGATGTTTTGACCCATGGTTGGCTACTTAATCCTTTATTTATTGCGTTTTTAGCTAATATTCCTGCGGTTATCATAGAAAAAGGATTAGATGTATTTGTGCAGCTAGTTATAGCTGCAATTATTATATGACCATGTTTTAAGAAATATGATTGATTTTTTACGGGATAAGATTTAATAATGTTATTATTATTTATTTTTTTTATATAGTTATATAATGTTGTTGAAGAGGATTTTAATGAGTTTAGATCTTCTGGTCTTTTTGGACCTGATATAGATGTGTTGATGGTAGAAAGATTTATAGTGATAGAATTAGTATATATTGGTTCTTCTATATTATTTTCATACCATAGTTTTTGTGATTTACAATAGTTTTTTACTAAATTTATTAGATCTTTATTATTTCTTGTTAAAGATAAATAGTTTAAGGTTTCTTGATCTATAGGAAAGATTGCACAAGTTGCTCCATATTCTGGAGCCATATTAGAAATAGTAGCTCGGTCTGGAACAGATAAATATGAAAGGCTTGGCCCATAAAATTCAATAAATTTTCCAACCACTTCTTTTTTTCTTAAAATGTTTGTAATTGTTAATGCTATATCTGTTGATGTAATTTTATCATTTAGTTTTCCAATTATTTTTATTCCAATGATTTCTGGTATAGTAATTGATATAGGATATCCTAGTATTGCTGTTTCTGCTTCAATGCCTCCAACCCCCCATCCAAGTATTCCTAGCGAATTAATCATAGTTGTATGTGAATCTGTTCCTATAACTGAGTCTGGAAAAGCAAATAATTTGTTGTTTATTTGCTTTGTCCATACAATTTTTGCTAAATATTCTAAGTTGATTTGATGACAAATTCCTGTTCCAGGTGGAATTATATGGAAGTTTGAAAATCTTTTTTTTGCCCATTTTAAAAATTTATATCTTTCTTTATTTTGTTTTGCTTCAATATATTCGTTAATATTTATTGAATTAAGTGATTTATATGAATTAACAGTTATTGAGTGATCTATTATGAGATCAGTTGGAATGGAAAATGATAGTATTTTTTTTGTATTTTTTTTTATATTTGATAATGTTTCTTGTATTGTAATTAAGTCAATTAATGTAGGTATACCTGTGAAATCTTGCATAAGAACTCTTGTGGGAAAAAAAGGAATTTCATGTTTAGATGTTTTATTTTTTGTCCAATTAAAAATTTCTTTAATATCTTGTGATATATTAGGGTTTTTATCTTGAAAACGTAATAAATTTTCTAAAATTATTTTTAGTGAAAAAGGTAATTTATTAATATCCATTTGATATAGATTTTCTATTTTTTTGATATCAAAGAAATGATAAGTTTTATTGTTATTGGATAATTGTGATATTCTTGAAAAGAAATTTTTTTTTTCTTTCATATATTATTCCTTTGTTCAAAGTTTTATATTTTTACGTAGTATAAATTGAATTTAGTATATAATATTTTTTAAAAATGTTTAAATATTTGTAATTTATAATTTATTGTAAAAATGTTTTTATGTAATGATTTTATTTTAAAAGAATTATATTTGTTTTTTTAAACATATAGTCAAGTTTTTATTAATTTTTATTTAATGATATTTTTATTGATATGATAAGGTTTTAGTGTATATAATTTTTTATATAGATTAGAAATAATTTCATTGTAATTTGATCTGGAAAATATAGTATTTCCAATAATAAATTGTTTAGCACCATGTTTTGCTAATGATAAAATATTATGAATATTTACTCCTCCATCCACACAAATGGTTAATTTAGGAAAGTTTTTTTTTATCCATTTAATTTTATTTTTTGTTTTTGGTATAAATTTTTGATTTGGAAATCCTGGGTTTACGGACATAATTATTACATAATCAATATTGTTAAAGTATTTTTTTATTTGTAAAGGAGAATGTGCAGGATTTAAAGCAATTCCTATTTTACAATGTTTTTTTATTGTATTTATGATATCTTCAATATGAATAGTAGAGTCTATATGTATAGTGATTCGATTAGCTTTTATTTTAAGCATAGAGGAAATTAAATTTTTTTTAGGTTGTGCCATTAAATGTATGTCTAACTTTATTGTTGGAAAATTTTTTCTGATTGCTTGACATGTAGAAAATCCAAAAGTAAGATTTTGAACATAATGATTGTCTGTAATATCAATATGAATCATTTGAGTTTTGGTTTTTATAATTTTTTTAATTTCTTTTTTTAGACAAATAGGGTTTGCTGAAAGTATTGATGGTATGATGAGATAGTTCTTTTTCATTATAAATTTCGTTTTGATTTATAAAATTATTTTATTTATTTTGGATAAATATATAATTTTTATAAAGTTTAAAATGTTTTTTATAAACACAATATATTATAAAGAATTGTGTTTTTTTATTTGTTTTTAAATATTATTTAACTAAGGTTAATGGTATGTTCCAATCTATTCCAAATGTTTTTGTGCTTATTTTAATTCCTGGAGGTGATTGCTTTCTTTTATATTCATTACGTTTTATTAGATATAAAATATAATTTATTTCTATTGGTGAAAATCCCATTTTTATTATTTCATTGATAGATTTATTTTTTTCTATGTATTGTTGAAGAATACAATCTAAAGTAGAATATTGTGGTAAGATATCTTGGTCATATTGATTGTACATAAGTTCCGCTGATGGTTTTTTATATATAATCCGATTTGGAATAACATACGATATGTTATTACGGTATTTAGCTAAAGAATAAATTTGAGTTTTTAATACGTCTTTTAACACTGAAAATCCACCTGACATATCTCCATATAGAGTAGAATACCCTACAGCAATTTCACTTTTGTTACTAGTATTTAATAGAAGTTTTCCTGTCTTATTTGATATTCCCATCATTAATATATTTCTGATTCTTGATTGTATATTTTCTTGTACGATATTTTTTTCTATTTTTTTAAAAATTCTGTGAAAAATGTTTAAAAATTTTTTAAATATTGATTTTATATATATTGTAGTATGTTTTATTCCTAATATTTTTGATTGTTTTCTAGCATCAATTAGACTAGTTTTTAATGTATATTGAGATGGCATAAGTATAGTTTTTATATATTTTGGTCCAATTGCGTCATAGGCAATAGATAGTGTTAACGCAGAATCTATTCCTCCAGATAATCCTATTAATGCTCCAGGAAAATTATTTTTTTTAATGTAATCATGTACCCCGTTTACTAAAGCTTGATAAATAATTGAATTGCTTTCTAGAGATGGGTATATTTTTCCTTTTATATTTTTTTTATTTATAATTATTGTTTGTAGACATTCTTTAAATGTTGGTAGTCTTGTACATATATTACCTTGATTGTTAAAAACTATTGATTGTCCATCAAATATAAATTCATCTTGTCCTCCTACTTGATTAATATATATTATTGATGTTTTAAAATATTTTGCATATTTTTTTAATAATTTTTCTCTATGATTGGATTTATTTATTTCAAAATATGAGGCATTTAAACAAATTAAAGTGTCAACTTTATTAATAATATTTTTTTGTTCTATTTTTTTATATTTTAAATCATCAAATGTACATATTCCAAATGAATTTTTTTTAATTGTTATAGTTAGTAATTTATTTTTTCCATTTACAAAATATTGTGTTTCATTAGATGAAATTTTGTTATTTAAATATTGTTTGTGATAAGTAGCAATACATGATTTTTTATAAAATATTGATATGGTGTTAAAACATTTTTTATTTCTTAATAAAGGATGTCCAATAATTATGTAACATTTTTTTGTTTTAGTACAAATATTATTTAAACTATCAAAGATATGTTTGTGAAATTCTTTTTTTGTAAGTAGTTCGTTTATTGTATATCCAGTTATAGCAAGTTCTGGAAAAATAATAATATCATAGTAATTTTGTTTGGCTTCAATGATATTAATAATTTTTTTGGTGTTATAATAAATAGATCCTATTATTGGATTTATTTGTGATATTAGTGCTTTGATTTGATTCATAGATTTTCAAGTTTATAAATTTTTAATAATTATATTTTATATTTTTATTTATTGAATACAAATAAAATTAATTTTTATTATCTTTTTAAGTTTTTACATAAAATTTTATATATTTATTTATAAGTAATATTGTTGTTAAATCAAAATATTGTTTTAACTTATCCTTTTTAAGGTTTTTTTATATACTATTAAGATGAGGTTTATTAGAATTTTAAAATTTTATAATTGTAATATTTTAGTTATATAAATTAACATTGTAATATTTAATAATCGTTAATTACTAAAATTTTAGTATATTTAAATGTGTATTTAAAATATATTAATTAATATAGGATAAAATGTTAAATATGATTATTGTATTATTTTTTTTTGATAGATGAATTAATAATAATTTATTAATTAAATGTTTTATATTTAAAAAAAATAATATTTCATTTAATAAGTTTTTGTTAAAGTTTAGTTTTTTAATTATTTTATTATTTTAAGATAATTAATATTGTTTAATGTAATTTTGGTTAAAACAATTTTATCAAATGTGATTAAACGTAATATTTTTTTTTAAAATTTTAGGATTTTTATTAGAAATGATAATAGACTTTAAAAAAGAGTTATTTAAAAACTGCAAGTCTTTGCCATATTCTTTTGAAGCTGAACAAGGTATTTTGGGTGGATTAATTTTAGATAATCAAATATGGAATGATATTCATTTAAAGTTATGTGAAACAGATTTTTATCGTAATGAGCATTGTATATTATATAGATCTATATCTGAATTAATAAAAAAAAATCATCCAGTTGATATAGTTACTTTAATTGACATGTTAAAATCAATAAATAAATTAGATTATATTGGTGGTGAATCTTATTTATTTGAATTGGTGAATGGAATACCTGGTGTAACAAATATTTTTGCTTATGTTAATATTGTTAGGGAAAAATCAGTTCAACGTCAATTAATAGAAGTTGCAAATGAGATTGCTAATTTTTCTTATAATCTTGGAGAAAAAAATATTAATGATCTTTTAGATTTTGCAGAAACAAAAATTTTTTCTATTGCTAATCAGACTTCAAGAAAAGGAGGTCCAGAAAATATAAAAATTGTTTTATCTAAAACAATGAAAAAGTTAAATAATTTATATGGTAGCAATAAGAAAATAACTGGATTATCTACTGGATTGAGTGATTTAGATGAAAAGACTTCTGGTTTACAGTCCTCTAATTTTATTATTGTAGCTGGTAGACCATCGATGGGGAAAACTGCTTTAGCTATGAATATTGCGGAACATGTAGTTATACAAAATAAAAAACCTGTTTTGGTATTTTCAATGGAAATGCCTTCTGATTCAATTATCATAAGAATGATATCTTCTTTAGCTAGGATTGATCAACATAAGTTAAGAACTGGAAAACTTGATAAGCAAGATTGGCCAAGAGTTATTTCTACAGTAAATTTGCTCTCAGAAGTTCCTTTATATATTGATGAAACTCCTGCTTTAAGTCCTGTAGAGATTCGTGCTCGTTCTAGAAGATTAATAAAGGATCAAGAATCTATTGGGTTGATTATTATAGATTACATACAACTTATGAAGATTCCTGGATTTAGAATGGATAGTCGTACTGCAGAAATTTCTGAGATTTCTAGAAGTCTAAAATCTTTAGCTAAGGAATTGAATGTTCCAATTATTGCTTTATCTCAGTTAAACAGAAGTTTAGAACAAAGGTATGACAAAAGGCCTATTATGTCTGATTTGCGTGAATCTGGTGCAATTGAACAAGATGCAGATATAATTTATTTTATTTATCGTGATGAGGTTTATAGAGAAAATAGTCCAGATAAAGGTATTGCTGAAATTATTATTGCTAAACAACGTAATGGGCCTATTGGAAAGGTAAAGGTTGCGTTTTTGGGACAGTATACAAGATTTGAAGATTTATTTTTTAATAATTAATATCTGTTTTTTTATACAATAAAAATTGTATATCTTTAATATTAATTGTTATAAATTGTTTTTTATATACGATTTATTTTTTAACGAATCATTTTTTTTGGGTTTACATATTGTTTAAATTTATTTTTTGTTAAAATATTTAATTTAGTTGATGCTTCTTTTAGAGAAAGATTATTTTCATAAGCTGTTCTTGCTATTTTTGCTGCATTATCGTAACCAATATGTTGATTTAAAGCTGTAACTAACATTAGAGAATTTTGTACGTGTTGATTTATTTTTTGGTGGTTTGGTTTGATTTTTTTAATACAGAGTTTTTTAAAAGATAAGCATGCATCGGATAAAAGATTAACAGATTGTATAAAATTATAAATTATAAGGGGCTTACATACGTTTAATTCAAAGTTTCCTTGGCTTGCTGCAAAAGAGATTGTATTGTCATTTCCTAAAACTTGAATACATACCATTATTAATGCTTCGCATTGTGTAGGGTTTATTTTCCCGGGCATTATCGATGATCCTGGTTCGTTTTCTGGAAGCATTAATTCTCCTATTCCACATCTTGGTCCTGATGATAGCCATCGTATATCATTAGCGATTTTTATTAATGCACATGCTAATGTTTTAAGTACACTATGTACGATCACTATTGGTTCATGTGAAGATAATGAAGAAAATTTATTTTTTGCTGGAATAAATGGGATTTTTGTTATTTTTGCAATATAATTTGAAGCTATTTTAGAAAATTTTTTTGGTGCATTGTATCCTGTACCTATTGCTGTTCCACCAATAGCTATTTGGTATAATTCTGGAAGAGTTTTATTTATTCTCTTTATACAAGAAAGTACTTGATGTACGTATCCAGAAAATTCTTGTCCTAGTGTCATTGGAATAGCATCTTGTAAATGAGTTCTTCCTATTTTGATAATGTTTTTAAATTTTTTTTGTTTTTTATGGAGTTCGTTATGAAGTTGTTTTAAAATTGGTATAAGTTTTGTTTGTAATATAATGACTGAGGCAATATGCATAGCTGTTGGAAATGTATCATTCGATGATTGTGACATATTTACGTCATCGTTTGGATGAATAATATTTTTATTACTTTTTATATTTCCAATAATTTCTTTTGCTCTATTAGAAATAACTTCATTAATATTCATATTGGAGTGTGTTCCACTTCCTGTTTGCCATACTTTCAATGGGAAGTGATCATTTAGTGATCCGGAAATAATTTCTTCAGATATTTTTACAATGAGTTCTGTTTTTTCTTTATTTAATTTTCCTAATTCATAATTGGCTAATGCTGATGCTTTTTTTAATATTCCAAATGCATGTATGACTTCGTGTGGCATAATTTCTGTGCCAATATTAAAATTTTCTATGGATCTTTGTGTTTGAGCGCCCCAATATTTTGATGAAGGCACTTGAATTGTTCCAATGCTATCATGTTCTTTTCGAGTTTTATTCATAGTTTTTTATATAAGTTTTAAGTATTTAATAGATAAATAAGTAAATAATGTATTTGATTATATCAGTTTTAGTATAAATTTATGTTGGTTTTTTATAAATTTTTAAAAAATGAATTTGTTTTTATGAATATTTATGGTATTAATGTTTTGATAAAATCTAATATTTAATAAAGTAATTAAATCTTGTTAAAATAGTTAAGGTTTAATTCTTTGTTGGCTTTTATTTCATCGATTCTCTGTATCAGTAATTTGTTTGGAGCATTCTTTAATTTTTGAGGATTATTAATTATTTCATTATATATTTTTTTCATGATTTTGATAAAATGATCTAGTTCTTTTTTAGATTCTGTTTCTGTTGGTTCTATTAATAAACATTCTGGTATAGATATTGGAAAGTAAATTGTTGGAGGGTGTATATCATAGTCTAATAAACGTTTTGCTAGATCTTTTGCAGATGTTTTATATTTTATTTTTTCATTTTTTAATGTGATTAAGAATTCATGTGATGTCATTTTGGATGGATAAACTGGAGAAAATCCTATTTTTTTTAGTTCAGATAGTAAATAGTTTGCATTTAAAGTAGCATAATCAGAAACTCGGGATAGACCAGATTTTCCTAATAATCTAATATAGAAGTATGCATGTATCAATATATTAATATTACCCATAAAGCATGATAGTCTACCAATACTATTTGGATTTTCTTTATAATCACTCCAATAATAGAAATTTTTATGTTTTTTTACCAATGGAATAGGTAAATATGGTGTTAATTTAGAATTTGCTGCTATTGGTCCTGATCCTGGACCTCCACTTCCATGTGGAGTTCCAAATGTTTTATGTAAATTGATATGCATCAAATCAAATCCCATATCCATTGGTTTAATTTTTCCTAAAATAGCATTAAGATTAGCTCCATCATAATATAAAAAAGCTTTAGATTCATGTATAATATCAGAAATATTTTTTATATTATTTATAAATAATCCTAACGTTGATGGATTAGTTAACATTAGCCCAGCTGTATTTTTGCCTATTTTATTTTTTAAATCTTTAATGTTAATATTTCCGTGTATATCGGATTGTATTTTAATTACCTTGAAACCACACATTGATGCAGATGCTGCGTTAGTTCCGTGAGCATCTTCTGGAATTAAGATTTCATTTTTATAAAATTCTTTTTTGGAATTAAAGTATGCTTTTATCATAGATACTGCTGCAAATTCTCCTTGAGAACCTGCCATAGGAGTTAGAGAAACTCCGGGCATTCCTGAAATATCAGATAAATAAGTTTGTAAATCATACAATATTTTTAATGTTCCTTGATTGGAGGAAATATTTGTTAATGGATGTTTATAGATAAATTCTGATTTAGATGATGCTTTTTTTATTTCTTTAGGATTATATTTCATTGTACAGGATCCTAATGGATAAAAATTTGTATCTATGGAATAGTTTTTTTGAGATAATTTTGTATAGTGTCTTATTACTTGTAGATTTGAGTTATTTGGTATGCATGGTAGAGTTGTTCTTATAAATTTTTTTGGAATAGTTAAAAATGTTTTATTTTTTTTTATCCTTTTTAGGATTTTATTTTTTATTTTTTTTTCTGTATTGGATAATTCAAATATTAGCATATATTATTTGTATATAATAAAATGTTTTGTTTTTTGATAGAATTTAGTAAGTGTAGGTGTAATTTTATTTTACAGATATATTAAGTTTTATTGGATATTATAGAATCTAATATATTAATATATTTAATTGTTAAAATAAAACAAAAATTAAATTTTTTTTTGTTTATTTAAAGAGTGTCATTCGTTAATGATGAATATATCAATTGATAATTGGTTATTTAGTAAAATTTCTTAAAATATAAAGAGGTCTAATTATTAAAACAATTTTATATGATTCACATATTGCAATAGGTGCTAAATTGGTCCAATTTCATAATTGGATTATGCCATTACATTATGGTTCTATTATTCAAGAATGTTTGTGTGTTAGAGAAAATTGTGGTGTTTTTGATATTTCTCATATGACAATTATTGATATAACGGGAAATCAGAGCACTTCTTTTCTTAGAAAGTTATTAACGAATGATATTACATTGTTATTTGATAATCAATCACTGTATAGTTGTATGTGTAATGACCATGGTGGAATAATAGATGATTTGATTGTTTATAAATGCAATAATAATTATTATAGATTAGTTTTTAATGCTTCTACACGTATTAAAGTTTTACAATGGATATTCAGTGTAAGTAAATATTTTTCAGTGAAAATAATAGAACGAAATGATTTTGGGATGTTATCAGTACAAGGTCCGGATTCAATTACTAAAATCGTAAATATATTAAATTTAAAAAAAGATGATGTGATAGAAAATCTTGATCGTTTTGGTTTTGTAATTGTTGATTATTTATTTATATCCAGAACTGGTTATACTGGGGAAGATGGATTAGAGATTATTTTATTAAAAAAATATATAGTTGATTTTTGGAATATATTGTTAGAAAACAATATAAAGCCTTGTGGTTTAGGATCTAGAGATGTTTTAAGATTAGAAGCAGGTATGCTTTTAAGTGGAGTAGATATAAATGAAAATGTAACTCCTTTGGAATCATCACTAGAGTGGACGATAAAATGGTTTTCTGATGATCGTGATTTTATTGGAATGAATTCTTTGTTGTTACAAAAAAAATATGGAGTTCCAACGAAGTTGATCGGTCTTATTATTAGTAAGAAAAAAATTATGAGGCATGGATATAAGGTTTTATTGTCTAATAATGATACTGGAGTAGTTACTAGCGGAGTGTATTCTCCTTTTTTGAAAAAATCTATTGCTTTTGCTCGTATTCCTTGGAAAAATATAGATAAAATGGTACAGGTATTGATTTATGGAGAGTATTGTTTGGCTAAAGTATGTAAACTAAAATTTGTTAGATAGGATTTATATATTAGGTTATTTGTACTATATAAAAAACAAGATTGAAATTGTTTTTTTGTTTTTAGATTTGATAGAATAATATATTTTATTAGTTATTATGAATAATAATATTGTTTATAATTTATTAACAATTGGATATTGCAATATCTTGGTTTTATTACATTTTTATTTGATATGGAAGTATTATTATAGCATTTAATATTCTTAATTAGATTTCATGAAAAATTAGTATTATATACTAATAATATTTTAAGTATTCAATTGTATTTTTTTTAGCCCTAGTTTTTTGAGTAAAATATTGTCTTTTATTGTAGGAGCATTTTCAGAGGTAAGTAGTTTTTCTCCATAAAAAATAGAATTAGTTCCAGCTAAAAAACATAATGCTTGTAATTCATAGGACATATTTTTTCTACCGGCTGACAATCTAATTGAAGATTTTGGCATAGTTATTCTTGCTGTTGCTATTGTACGTATAAAATCAAAAGGATCAACATCCTTTATATTATCAAAAGGTGTTCCTTGTACTTTTACAAGCATGTTTATTGGTACGGATTCTGGTGGTTCATTCATATTAGCTAAAATTACTAGCATCTTTATTCTATCATCATTGGATTCTCCCATTCCTATTATTCCTCCGCAACAAATTTTAATATTTGCTTTTCTTATATTATCTAGTGTTTTGATTCTGTCTTCAAATGTTCTAGTTGTTACAATTTTATTGTAATATTCTTTAGATGTATCTATATTATGGTTATAAAAATCTAATCCAGCTTCTTTAAGTTTTTTTGCTTGATTTTCATTTAATGATCCGAGTGTTACGCAGGTTTCTAAATTTAATTTTTTTATTTCTTTGATAATGTTGCAAATTGTATTTAAGTCCTTATTATGTAGTCCTTTCCAAGCAGCTCCCATACAGAATCTAGTGCTCCCAGCTTTTTTAGCTTCTTTGGCTTTTTGAATAATTTTTTCAATATTTAGTAGAGGTTTTGATTCAATATTGGTATTATGATGTATGGATTGCGAACAATATGAACAATTTTCAGGGCATTTTCCTGTTTTTATACTTAGTAATGTACTGATTTGTACTTCGTCAGGTCTAAAATATTTTTTATGACTTTTTTGTGCGTTGTATATTAATTCGGGGAATGGCATGTTAAATATTTTTTTTGCGTTTTCAAATGTCCATGTTTTGTTCATATGTTATTCTCCTATAGAATAGTAAGATAAATTATGTATAAATTATATAATCGATATTACACTACCTTAAAGAATAAAGGAAGAGATAGAGTAATTCCTTCTATTAATTATTTATCAAATTTTATTGATTTTTCTACAAACGATTATTTTTGTCTTAGTAGATTAAATACCTTATGCAAGGAAATTAGTATTTTTGTAAAAAGATATGGAATAGGATCGACTGGTTCTAGATTAATTTCTGGAAATAGAAAAATTTTTGAAAAGTTAGAATCTCAAATTGCTAAAGATAAAAAAACAGAGTCATCTTTAATTTTTAATTCTGGATTTCAGGCAAATATTTCTGTATTAAGTAGCTTACTTAATCAGTCTGTTTTAAAGAATGTTCCAATTGTATTTTTTGATCGATTAAATCATTCAAGTTTATACCAGGCTGTATTTTTGAGTAAAGCTAGGTTAATTCGATATAGACATAATGATATGGAACATTTAAATGATTTACTTAAAAAGTATAATAATTGGACAAATTCTAAATTTATAGTGACAGAAACTATTTTTGGAATGGATGGTGATGTTTTGTTGATAAAAGAAATATATTGTCTTGCTAAGAAATATAATGCATTTTTATATTTAGATGAGGCACATGCTACTGGAATGATAGGAGAAAAAGGATATGGTCTATCTACTATGATTGATCTTAGTGAAGTTCCTCATTTAGTTTTAGGTACTTTTAGTAAGGCAATTGGATGTTTTGGCGCTTATATAGCGTGTTCAGAAGTTATCAAAAATTATTTAATTAATTGTTGTCCTGGATTTATTTATTCTACTTCCTTACCTCCAATGTTGATTGGAGCAGTTTTTAAAGCTTGGAAATTAATTAAAAGTTTATCTGATAAACGTGATATTTTAAATAAAAAATCTAGTTTTTTAAGAAAAAGATTAAATTATTTTGGATTTAATACTGGGAATTCTTCTACTAATATTATACCTATTTTTTTACATAAAGACATTTCTGTAATTAATGTTAAAAATATGTTTTTACAAAAAAAAATAGTTGTTTCTGCAATAAGACCACCTACCGTACCTCCTGGTAGTTCAAGATTACGTGTTGCTATTAATATTAGTCATTCAAATGAGCAAATAAATAATTTATTAAGAGTTTTAAAATCTATATGAAGTATGATTTAGTTTTTTGTCATGGATGGGCATTTGATAGAAATTATTTTAAGTTTTTAGCAGAAAAATATTTTTTTAATATGAATTACTATTTATTAGATATAGGGTATTTTAATAGTAGTAATATGTATTTATTAGATCTATTACGTAATAAGTATTCTAAAAAATTTATTGGCATTGGACATTCTTTAGGTTTTTTAAAGTTATTATTGTCTTCTTTAAAATTTGAAGCATTAATTGGAATACAATCTTTTATAAATTTTTTAGGTTTTACAAAGTATTTAAGAAAAAAAAGAAGAAATGAATTTGATATATTATGGAATTTTTTTATAAGAAATGAAAGAAATGCATTAATGTTTTTTTATAAGCGCTGTGGTTTTAAGAATTCATGTAATAAGAATATTAATAAATTTATTTTAAGAAAGGATCTTAGATTTATTTATGATTTTAATTTAAATTTTGATATATCAGTTCCAATCTTGATATTGGCATCTAAGGATGATAATATAGTTCCCATAGATTTAATTTATGATAATTTTGGTAAATGTTGTAATATAATTACAATTGAAACTGGTAGTCATTGTTTGGGAATTTATGAATGTTCTTTTGTATATAGGAAAATTATAAATTTTTTAGATGAAATTAAATAAAGAATTTATACAAAATAATTTTGATAGAGCAAGTTTATCCTATGATAGTGTTGCTTCAATTCAAAGGGAATGTGCCTTAATTTTGGTTAAATATTTAAAAAAATATTTTCCTAATTTTTATCCTTATTCTATATTGGATTTAGGAACTGGAACTGGTTATGTAGCAGAAGTTTTATTAAATTTTTTTCCAAAAAGTAAATTAGTTTTAAATGACATATCATTTAATATGTTAATGCAAGCTAAAAAGAAATTATTAAATGATGATATTGAATTTATTATGAGTGATATGGAAGATAGAAATTTTAATTTTCATGATCTTGTTATTTCAAATTTTTCTATTCAATGGGTAACTAATGTTAAAGATTTATTAAAATATTTTTCTAGTAATTCGATTGTTTTTGCTTTTACTTGTTTACTTGATGGAACATTTAAGAATTGGATCAGTTTTTTTTTAGAATCTTCGTTGCCTATTCCTGTATGCAAATATCCATCTGAAAAAGATATGGAAAATTATTTAATTTCTTTAAAATTGAATAATTATGTCTATAATATTAAAGAGTTTTCACTTGAATTTTTGAATTCTGTTGAATTTATTAGATATTTAAAAAAATTAGGTGCTAATTATAGTAGTAATAAGTTGATGATAACAGATTTAAGAAAAATTATTAAGAATTATAAAGATAGGTTTATTGTAAATTATAAAGTTTTTTTTGGTTTTTTGAATTAATGAAGATATTTATTGCTGGTACAGATACGAATGTTGGGAAAACTATTGTTAGTAGTTGGATTTGTTTGCATACTGGGTTTCCTTATATTAAGCTTATTCAAACTGGCTATAAATATAAAAATACGGATACTTTTATGGTTAAATCATTGAGTAATGCGTTTACTTATAAGGAAAATTATATATTTAAAAAGTCTTTATCTCCGCACTTGTCTGCTTATTATGAAAATAAGTCTATTAAAATTGATAATATAAAATTACCTGATGTTAATAATTTAATTATAGAGGGAATTGGTGGTTTATTAGTTCCTATAAATGAAAAAATGTTAGTAATTGATTTAATAGTACATTTTTCTTTACCTGTTATTTTAGTTTCAAAATCAATTTTGGGAACAATTAATCATACATTATTAAGTATAGAGTCAATGCGCTTAAGGAAAATTAAAATTTTGGGAGTAATTTTAGTGGGACCGTATAATCAAGATAATATTAATTCAATAGAATTTTATGGTAAAATAGAAGTGTTGTATTCAGTTCCTAATTTTAGAAAGTTAAGTAAAAAATCTTTAAGTAAGGTTTTATTTTCTGATAGGTTGAGGAGTTTATTTGGACTTTTTGTTAGAAGATAAAAATATTATTTGGCATCCATTTGTTCAAGAAAAAAAGGAGAGTTTATCTATTTTTATAAAAAAAGGTAATGGATCTTATATTTATGACAATAATAATAATGCGTATTTAGATTTAATTAGTAGTTGGTGGGTAAACTTACATGGACATTCTCATCCTAAAATTTCTGAAGCTATATATAAGCAAAGTTTAATTTTAGAACATGTTATTTTTTCTGGGTTCACACATGAACCTGCAATAAAACTTTGTAAGAGATTAAGTGAAATTTCGTCTTTTAGTAGTTTTTCTAAGTTTTTTTTCTCTGATAATGGTTCGACAGCAATAGAAGTATCTATTAAGATGGCATATCAATATTGGAGAAATATTGGTGATTATAATAGAACTCTTTTTTTGGGATTTGATGGTGGATATCATGGAGATACATTGGGGGCTATGAGTGTTGGTGTTACATCTAAATTTCATGATAGTTTTAAGGATTTATGTTTTTCTGTATTTAGTATTCCATTTCCTTATACTTATTTTGGGGATCTCAATGTTGAGTTAAAGGAAAATAATTCTATTAAGATTTTAAAAAATTTTTTAGAATTTAATCATTTGAAAATAGTAGCGTTAATAGTAGAGCCATTGGTTCAGGGTGCTAGTGGAATGAGAATGTGTAGATCGGTATTTATAGAAAAAGTAGTAAATTTAGTACGACAATATGGAATTTTAGTTATATTTGATGAGGTAATGACTGGTTTCGGTAGGACTGGAACTTATTTTGCTTTTGAACAAACTCGTATTGTTCCTGATTTTTTATGTCTTTCCAAGGGATTGACTGGTGGTTTTTTACCTCTTGCTTTAACTATAACTACTAGTATGATTTATGAGTCTTTTTTAGATACTAGTACAAAAAAATTAAAAACGTTTTATCATGGACATTCTTACACCGCAAATCCATTAGGATGTGCTGCGGCTATTGCTTCATTAGAATTGTTGTTTGAATTGAATACAATGAATTCTATTAAAAATATATCTACTTTGCATATAAAAATGTTAAATAGATTATTGGAAGAACATTCTGATATTATAAGTTGTGTAAGATCTGTTGGAACGATTTCTGCATTCAATATTAATTTGAATGATGATATTATGATAAAGTTAAAAAAAATTTTTTTATGTTATGGTTTATTGCTTAGACCATTGAATAACGTTATTTATTTAATGCCTCCTTATTCGATTACTTCAGAAGAATTGTTATTGGCTTATAATAAAATTGAAGAAATTATTGTAAAGGTAAAAAACAAAAAGTTTATTGGAATATGTTTCTAATTATAAAATTTAATATTTAAAGTTATAAGTATTTATTATTGAATTTTTGTATTTTTATATTTTTTTTATACGCTCGAAGGGATTTGAACCCCTGACATCTTGGTTCGAAGCCAAGTACTCTATCCATACTGAGTTACGAGCGCATTTTTTGTCTTTAAATTTAATATTTATTAAATAAAAAATAGATTAATTTTTTTAAGTTTTTATTTTATTGGGCTGTATAGGAATTGAACCTATGACACAGAGGTTAAAAGCCTCCTGCTCTACCAACTGAGCTAACAGCCCTTTTTTATACTATTATTAGTTAATAATAACTATAGTTACAATAAAATTTCAAGTGTTTTTATATAGTTATATGTCAATTAATGGTTTTTTTGTATTTAGATTATTATTTGTTGCTAATATAGTCCAATTATTTGTTAAAAAATAGTTAATTTGTTTTTTTAGTTCTGAGTTAGGTATTATTAATAATATTACATCTGCTCCTAATGCTCCACATCCTTTAGATGCTAAAATATTAAATTTCTTTTTAAAAAAGTTTATATATTTTTTAGTATAATCTGTTATTAAATTGAGTTGTTCAAGTTTTTTTTGGTATGCATTAATTGATTGTATAAGCATAAGACTATTTTTTTTTATAAATGCTAGTTTTGCAAGTTCTGTAATTTTTGACAAGACATTGAAGGATTTTGATATAGTAATACTTTTTAAGTGTAAATGAGTTTTTATTTTTTTGTTACTATGTAACAGTAAGAATGATAGATCTTTAAATGGCCAATTGTAATTATGTAAGATTTTATTTTTTTGATTAAAATATACACAAAGTTTTTGTGTTTGTGCTATTAGGTCATACCCACTTGTATGTAAAGTTTGTTTTTTTTTGTTAGTTATTTTTATATATTTAAAATAACTTTCTGTTAAGTGTTTTATAGATGGTAAAGTAGATGATAAGTGACATTTAATTAGATATATTCCAAGAAATTGAGCACTAGATGATCCTAGTCCTCCATTTTTTTTATAAGGATCATCCCATGATATTTTTCCTCTATTATGAAGAAATGAGTTTTTCCATAAGTATTTTGCAGGAGGATATGTAATTTTTTTATCAATAAAATTTTTATATGGGTTCCAGGATAATCTAAAATATGGAGTTGTTGTTAATATAATTGCTGAACCACCTATTAAAGCAGAATATTCTCCTAATAAAAATGTTTTAGCAGGAATATTAATGTTCATAAAATTTTTTATTTTATAATTAGTTATTAGTAGTAATGTTTTATTTATTAAATTTTATTGTGTTTTGATTTTGTGAATATAAAACCAAAATAAATTATATTTTTTAAAAAATTTTTTTGTATAATTAACTATTTATTAGTATTCTATTTTAGAATAATTAATTATATTTATTATAATATAAAGTATTTATTATGTTATTTGTTAAGTAATTTTAAATTTTTATTTAGAAAAAAACTCTATTATAAATAGAATAAATAATTTTTAGTATAAGTTTTTATAAAATTTATGTTTAGTTTTTTAGTTTTGATTTTAATTTATAAAAAGACATAATTATATGTGAGTATATATTTTATATGATTTTTTAAAAAAAATATTTTTTTTTAGTTATTACTGTTTTTAGTAACAGTTTTTTATTATTTGTTAATAGAATATTTTCCTTTTAATTCTTTTAATGTGTGGCTTCCAGTACAAAACATGGCTATTTTTAGTTCATATTCGATTAATTTCATTAGATTACATACTTTTTTTGAATTATGTATTGCTGCGTTTAACATTAACTGAGCAAAACCTACTATGTTCGCTCCCAATGCAAATAGTTTTGCTGCATCTAATCCGTTTCGTACACCACCTGATCCCCAAATTTCAAAGTTTGGAATTAAAGAAATTGCATTTTTTATACTTTGTATAGTAGTAATACCCCAATTACTAAATGTTATAGCTGCTTTTTTTTTTATCTTGTTTTTTGTTCTTTTTCCTTCAATTCTTCCCCAATGAGTTCCTCCTAATCCGCTTACGTCTACGGCTGCTATTCCAATTTTTTTTAGTTGTTTCAGTGTTTCTTTTGAAAAACCACATCCTGTTTCTTTTACAATTACAGGAATAGATAGTGTTTTTACTAAATTGTCTAATGCTTTAAAGCATCCTTTAAAATTTGGAATTCCTTCTGGTTGTAGAATTTCTTGCAAAGGATTACAGTGTATGATGATGGCTTTAGCTTGTAATGTATCTATTAGTTGTTGAATTTTTTGAAAGGGAGTATGAATAAGTTGAGTTATTCCTAAATTACTAAATAAATTTACATTAGGAAAGCGTTTTCGTAGAAATATCCATTCCGAAGAAGCATGTATATCAGTTAGTTCTCTTCGTTGAGAGCCTACTCCCATTGACCATTGATGTATTGAGCAAGCTTTTATTAGATTGTAATTTATGTTAATGGAGTTTTTGTGTCCAGCAGTCATAGAGCTTACTAAAAAAGGTTTGATAACTTTTTCCCCTAATTGGGTGCTATTAATATTAATTTCTTTGAAATTAATGTTTGGTAATGCGTTGTGAGTAAGTAAAATTTTATCTAAAATATTATGTTTAGTTGTTTGATTGGATTTCATAAGAGCTAGTTTTATGTGTTCTTTTTTTCGTTTTTCAAATTGAAGATAATTATTTTTATTCATTATGAATTAATTAGATTTTAAATATATTTAAATGATGTTTTGGAAAATTTAATTTTAAATATTTTTATATGATTTAAGTTTAATGAAAGTTAATTTTTCTTTTCAAGTTTTTAGTTAAATTTTATTTTATTTATTTTGAAAACGATGTCTTTTTGTATATTTTTTTCATTGATTGTGAATTTAATATTATTGGATGTAATGGCTTAAGTGATTATATATTTTGTATAATAAATAATATTTAATTAAATATTAAATTTTAATAGATATATTATAGTTTTTTATTATAATGTTTAATTAAAATTGTTGATTTATTTTTTAAAATTTTTTATATAATAGAATTTATGAGATTTTATGGCAATATCGTGGCGTTGGTAACTCCATTTTTTCAATCAGGTGCAATAGATGTCAGTAGTTTGTGTAGATTAGTAGATTTTCATATTTACATGGGTACTAATGTGATTCTTTCTCCAAGTATTACTGGAGAATATAGTACATTATCGAATAAAGAAAAAATTTTAATAGTAAGAACTGTAGTTAATCAAGTAAAAAAACGTATTCCTATTATTGCTTGTACTGGATTGGATAACTTGAATCATTGTATTGATTTGACATTAAGTTTTATAGATTATGGAGTAGACGCTGTTTTAGTTTCAACTCCTTCTTATTTAAGACCAACTCAATTGGGTTTGTATGAGTATTATAAATATATTTCAAAAAAAATTAAAAATTTTCCTATTATATTGTATAATATTCCTAGTAGGACATCATATAATTTACATATAAAAACCATAGAAAAGTTAATAAAGATTCCGAATATCATTGGAATAAAAGAGACAGTTATTAATTGTAAAAA
Source organism: Candidatus Legionella polyplacis (assembly GCF_037013735.1). Taxonomy (NCBI): domain Bacteria; kingdom Pseudomonadati; phylum Pseudomonadota; class Gammaproteobacteria; order Legionellales; family Legionellaceae; genus Legionella; species Candidatus Legionella polyplacis. The sequence goes on along the minus strand of NZ_CP135136.1, from coordinate 221,145 downwards.
AAGATTTAAAAGACTTATATATTTATGTAAAAATGAAGATGTTTGTCTTTATAGTGGAAATGATTTGGTATCTGCTGATTGGATATTAGGTGGAGCAAGTGGTGTAATTTCTGTAGCAAGTAATATTGTACCTAATTTGATATCAGAAATGTGTTGTTTTGCTTTGAATTTAAATGCTAAAAAGTGTTTACAAATACATAATAAATTAATTTCTTTATATAAATTATTATTGATTGAATCAAATCCTATACCTGTTAAATGGGTATTAAGTAAAATGGGTCTTATAAAAAACGAGTTACGTTTACCTATGACTGTCTTATCTAAGAAGTCTGTAAAAATAATGGAGAAAAAGATATATGATTTTATATCAGTAGATGGCTACTATTAAATAGTGTTATGTATTTTAATTATCTTTATATGTTAGATAAATTGAAAAATTTTTGGTTTTTTATTATTAATTTTATATTTTAAATAATTTAAGTTTTTAGTGTTGTATGTATGTTTTTATATACATAGTAATGTATATTAATTGTTTTTATGTAAGATATTTTAAATTATTTTAGGTGAATTTTATGACATTTGTAGTAACAGAACCTTGTATTAAATGTAAATATACTGATTGTGTTGAAGTTTGTCCAGTTGATTGTTTTTATGAGGGGCCAAATTTTTTAGTTATTAATCCAAATGAGTGTATTGATTGCGCTTTATGTGAATCGGAATGTCCAATTAAGGCTATAGTACATGAGGATGAACTTGAAGATAAACAAAAGATTTTTTTAAGTATTAATAAGGAATTATCAAAAATATGGCCTAATATTACTTCTAAAAAAAAAGCATGTAAAGATGCTGATTATTGGGAAAAAATTTCTAATAAATTACATTTTTTAAAAAAAAAGTGGGAATAATAAATTTTGATTGAGATATGAATTTTTTAGCTATTGATTTATCTACAGATATGTCTTCTGTGGCTTTATTAACTAAAGATGGGATGTTTTATAAGAAAGATTTAGATTTAAATAATCGTTCTAGATTTGTTTTAAAAATGATTGATAATTTATTAATAGATTCTGGTATATGTTTTAGTAAATTAGATGCAATAATTTATTGTGCAGGACCAGGAAGTTTTACTGGAATTCGTGTTGCTTGTAGTATAGTAAAAGGTTTAGCATATACCATGAATATCCCATTATTTTCAGTTAGTAGTTTTAATTCTATTGCGCAAGAAGCTTATGCTATGCAGCAATATATTAATATTAATTGTTTTAAATTTAATTTGTTAGTTGTAATGGATGCAAAAATGAATAGAGTTTATTGGGATTATATTAAATATAAGTTTATTAGTACAAAAGAGAGAATATCAAAAGTTTCAAGTATTTCTATACCTGAAGATAAATCTGAATTAATTTTAGTTGGTGTTTTTAATGATAAGATCATCAGTTATTTGTCTGGTAAGATAAAAAGTCGAATTGTGAATAAATTTTTTATTTATCCAAATGCGAAATCCATTATTAATTTTGTATTAAGTAGAAAAATATCAATTAATAATGTACATATTAACGATGTTGTTCCTATCTATTTAAAAGATTTAATGTTATTATGAACATATACTTAGGATAAGATTCAATGGAAAATTTTTTATTAAGAACTTTAGCTTGCCCATTGTGTAAAAAAAGATTAATTTTTGAGAAAAATAGGTTAATATGTACTTTCGACAAAATTTCTTATCCAATATTAGATGACATTCCTATCATGTTAAAGGAAAAATCTTGCATATTACAATAATATTTTTGATTTGATTTAATTTGGTATTTCAAATTTTGATTTAATGTTCTTTATTTGATTTTAATTAATTTGATTTTTAGTAGAGTACAGTACATACGTTTATATGTATAGATTTATAAAAATAAAAAATTGTTATTTTGAATAGGCAATTGGAAAACCATTTTACTTTGATGAGAGTTTAATGGATATTAGTAAGTTTTAAGTAATTTTTTAAAGTTTTTTGTTGATATCTGCTCCATTCTTTGTTTTTTATATCAAGTCTTTTATCGTATTTTTTTTTACCTTTTGCTAAAGATATTTTTACTTTAATTAAATTGTTTTTCCAATAAAATTCCAATGGGATTAAAGTGTATCCTTTTTGTTTTATGCTTCCGATTAGTTTTTTAATTTCTTTATATTTTAATAGTAGTTTTCGTGTTCTTTTTGTTTCTACATAAAAATTTTTTATTACATTTTGAATTGGTTGTATATGTGTGTTTAATAAAAATATTTCTTCATTTTTTACTAAAATTATAGAATTAGTTAAGTTAATGGAATTTATACGTATACTTTTTACTTCCCATCCTTTTAAAATTATTCCAGCATCATAGATATTTTCTATATAATAGTTAAAATATGCTTTTTTATTAGATGCAATGATAGAGGATATATTTTTTTTATATATGTGCATTATAAGATTTTGTGTTTTTTAACATATTATTTGTAGGTTATGTTTTAATAATATTAATTTTAAGTATAGAAAATTAATGAATATTATTTTTTTTTGATAAAGCAAATATAGTATCATACTATATTTAATATAAATATAACTTTATGTACAAATTATTTTATACTAAAATTTATAGAAGTAGTTTTTATAGTATTGTGTTATTTATTTTTAATAAAATGTTTTTTAGTACTCAAACTAATTTTTAGTATAATGGAGTGTTATTTTTTTTATATGAAAAAAATTGTGATTATTAATTGGAAAATGAATGGTAATATATATGATATAAGATTGTTAGTTGAACAATTAATTTTATTTTATAAAAAAAAAGTGAATTTAACAAAATTTATTGTTATTCCACCATTTATTTATATACCTCTTGTTGTAAGTATTTTAAAAAAAAAGGGGGATATGTTAGATGTTTTTTGTGGAGCTCAGAATATTTATCCAAGGGATAATGGACCTTTTACTGGTGAGATTTCTGCATCTATGTTAAAAGATTATGATTGTAGATATGTTTTGGTTGGCCATTTTGAACGTCGTAGTATTTTTAAAGAAAATGATGCTTTAATTTCTAAAAAGTTTCATTTTTTACAAAGTAAAAAGATGATTCCAATTTTGTGTATTGGTGAATCAGATGTAGAAAGAAAAAATAAAAAAACAGAATTGGTATTGGAAAATCAATTATTATCTATTTTAACAAAAAATAGTGATTTAATAGATTCTTCTGAAGAAATTTTTTTTAAAGATTGTATTATTGCGTATGAACCAATATGGGCCATAAACAATAGAAAAGTTATATTAGATATGGTATATTTACAAGATACGATATCTTTTATAAAAAATTTTATATTTAAAATTAATAAAGGTTTTGATAGAAATGTTCATGTAGTTTATGGTGGTGGTGTTAACAAGGATAATGTTAAGTTTTTATTTTCTAAATTAAAAATTAATGGAGTATTAATTGGAAGGAGTTCTTTAAATTTGTATAATTTTTTGGATATTGTGAAATGTATAAATTTATATTAATAATTCATATTTTCATTTCTTTTGTTTTAGTTTTTTTAGTATTATTTCAAAATGGTAAAGGAGCTAGTATGAGTCTTTCTTTTAATTCTGGAATTTCTAGTACATTATTTGGAAGTAAGGGTTTAAACAGTTTTTTATACAAATTTACAATTGTTTTATCTTTATTTTTTTTTATTACAAGTGTATCTTTATCATGCTGTCTTTCAGTTAAATTAAAAAATTTAACATCAGTCAATCATAATAAAAATTACATAGGAGATATATTTAGAGAGAATGTACTGGTTCCTTCTTCTGTATATAAAATGGAACGTACATCTTATTGATAAAAATAAAATATTTTTATGATTAATTAGTTCTAATAATTTGATAATATTAGTATGTTTTTTATACATATATTTGTATATGGAGAATAAAAAAAATAATTTTATTAGGTTAATACCGAAGTGGTGGAATTGGTAGACACGTCGCTTTGAGGGAGCGATAGCTAATTATTTATAGCTGTATCGGTTCGAATCCGATCTTCGGTATAAGAATATTTTATATTTTATATTTTATTTAATATTTTAAATTGGTGAGGTGATTATTGGTGTATTTGTTAATTTTAATTTTTTTTATTATTGTACTTTCCATTAGTTTGATAATAGTAGGTTTTGGTTTGTTAGTTAATACTTTTGTTGAGAATAAAGAAAAGAGTTTATCATATGAATGTGGTTTTGATACTTACAGTCATGCACATGATCCTTTTGATATAAAATTTTATTTAGTTTCTATATTGTTTGTTTTGTTTGATATAGAAACTGTTTTTATTTTTCCTTGGGTTGTAGTTTTTCGTAAATTAAATTATATTGGAATATATGGAATGATATTGTTTTTGGTTTTGTTAGTAATTGGATTTATATATGAATGGAGATCTGGAGCCTTAGATTGGAAATGAATGTTACTATTAAGAATTTTTAATGTTTATTTGGACTAAATAATTATATAAATTTTTATAAGATTATGTTTCATAAATATGAATTAGTGAGGTAAGTTATATTAGTAAAATTAGTATTTTTGAAGGAAAAAAATATTTCTTAACTTCTATAGAAAAATTAGTAAATTGGGCTCAGGGAAATTCATTATGGCCTATGACATTCGGTTTGGCATGTTGTGCTATAGAAATGATGCATGCTGGTTCGTCTAGATATGATTTGGATCGTTTTGGCGTTTTATTTAGACCTAGCCCACGTCAATCTGATGTTATGATTGTTGCTGGAACATTATGTAATAAAATGGCACCTGCTTTGAGAAGAGTATATGATCAAATGCCCAATCCAAAATGGGTTATCTCTATGGGATCTTGTGCGAATGGTGGTGGATATTATCATTATTCTTATTCAGTTGTTCGAGGATGTGATCGAGTTATACCTGTTGATATTTATATACCAGGATGTCCTCCTACTGCTGAAGCGTTGATTTATGGTATAATGCAATTACAAAATAAAATTAAGCAAAGATAATTTTATCTATTTTTAATAAAATTATTTAATGATACTATTTTTAGAGTTTTATGAAAAAAATTATTAGTTTATATAATAAATTACAGAGTAGATTAAAAAATTATAGTAGTAAAATAATAATTGATAATAATGAAATTACGTTAAAATGTGATTTATGTTGTTTGAAAAATATTTTATTAGTTTTGAAAACTGATAGTGAATTTAGTTTTAATCAACTAATTGATTTGTGTGGCGTAGATTATTTAGATTATGGAAAATCTGACTGGAATGTAAGATCGGCAACAGTATATGGTTTTTCTAGAGCTGTATTAGAAAAAGATAGTCAAATGTTGAATTTTGATAAAAATAGGTTTATGGTTGTATATCATTTATTATCAACTGAAAAAAATTATCGTGTTCGTATAAAATCTTTTGTTAACAATGAAGATTTAATAGTTCCTTCTGTTTGTGATATTTGGGAAGTAGCAGATTGGTTTGAAAGAGAAACATATGATATGTATGGAATTTTATTTGATGGACATCCTGATTTAAGAAGAATATTAACTGATTATGGATTTATGCATTATCCGTTGAGAAAAGATTTTCCTATCATAGGTTATTCGGAAATTCGTTACGATGATAATTTAGGTAAAGTAGTTTATGAGCCAGTAAATATTGAATCAAGAATTACTGTTCCTAAAGTTGTAAAATTATAATTATTTATAAGATAAATAGATTTTATGTTTAATGAATAGAAATTATATTAACTATAGAAAATAAATATATGGAGTTAAAAACTTATACTTTAAATTTTGGGCCGCAGCATCCTGCTTCACATGGTGTGTTACGTTTGGTATTGGAATTAGAAGGAGAAACTATAGTTGGAGCTGATCCTCATATTGGTTTTTTACATCGTGCAACTGAAAAACTTATAGAAACTAAACCTTATTTACAAAATATTGGATATATGGATAGGTTAGATTATGTATCTATGTTATGTAATGAACATAGCTATGTGTTAGCTATAGAAAAACTTTTAGGATTAGATATTCCAATAAGAGCAAAATATATTAGAACTTTATTTGATGAGATTACTAGAATATTGAATCATTTATTATGGTTAGGGGCTACGGCTTTAGATATTGGAGCTATGACTGTTTTTCTTTATTGCTTTAGAGAGAGAGAAGATTTATTTGATTGTTATGAGGCTGTATCTGGTGCTCGTATGCATGCTAAATATTATAGACCTGGAGGTGTTGTTCGTGATTTACCAGAATTTATGCCAAAATATAGATCTTCTATTATAAATAGTCAAAAAGATATTAAGAAAATAAATGAGAGTCGTGAAGGAAGTTTTCTTGATTTTTTGTCGGATTTTACAGAAAGGTTTCCTAAATGTATAGATGAATATGAAACATTGTTGACTGATAATAGAATATGGAAACAACGAAATGTAGATGTAGGAATTGTTTCTAAAGAGGATGCGTTAAAATGGGGATTTACAGGTCCAATGCTTAGGGCTTCTGGAGTAAATTGGGATTTACGTAAAAAACAGTCATATGCTGCATATGAGTACATTGATTTTAATGTACCAATAAAGTTCAATGGAGATTGTTACGATAGATATTTAATTCGTATTGAAGAAATGCGTCAATCCAATATTATTATAAAGCAGTGTATAAAATGGCTTAATAATAATCCTGGACCTATTAAAGTAGATAATTTTAAAATTTCCCCGCCATCTAGAAATAGTATAAAATCTAGTATGGAATCTTTAATTCATCATTTTAAATTATTTTCTGAAGGTTTTTTTGTTCCTGCGGGAGAAGTTTATGCAGCTGTAGAAGCTCCAAAAGGAGAATTTGGAATATATTTAGTATCAGATGGTTCTAATAAACCGTACAGGATTAAAATAAGGTCTCCTTCATTTGTACATTTAGCAAATTACCATAAAATGGTTAAAGGACATTTATTAGCTGATGGAGTTTCAATTCTTGCTAGTCAAGATATTGTTTTCGGAGAGATAGATAGGTAATAATTTTAACATTAAAAATAAATATTTTTATCTAAAATAAAATTTAGAGTAGTTTTTATAGATAGAATTTAAATAAAGAAATATATATTCATTTGTATGATTAAAACACTTAATCAATTAGTAGACTCTAATAAATTAAAAGAAATTGATGATTGGATATTAAAATATCCAGTTTATGGAAAAAAATCTTCTGTAACAAGAATTCTTATGATATTGCAAGAAATATATGGGTATCTAAATAATGAATTAATTGTTGCTGTAGCGGACTATTTAGGTATTTCATATATTTCTGTTTATGAGGTTGCTAAATTTTATTCCATGTTTTTTTTAAGTCATGTTGGAAAGTATGTTATTAATATTTGTACTGGTTTACCGTGTTGTTTATTGAAAGCTGATGATATTGTTGAGTATATTAAAAATAAGTTAGGTATTTCTCTTAATGAAACAACGAAAGATGGTAAATTTACTTTAAAAGAAGTTTCATGTTTAGCATTTTGTATTAATGCTCCTATTATAAAAATAAATAAAAATTTGTATAAAAATATTACTTTTGATGAAGTTGATTTTATTTTAAAAAAATATTTATAATATGTAAAATATTAAGTTAATTTAAATTAGAATTTGATGAAATTAAATCAAGTTTGTTATAGGACTTTTCATTTAAAAAAATCTTGGACCTTATCTGCATATCAAAGCGTTGGAGGTTACACTGCTTTAAAATATATTATTCGTACTAATATGTCTCCTGAGGAAATTATAAAAGAGATAAAAATATCCTCTTTAAGAGGAAGAGGTGGTGCTGGTTTTCCTACATATATTAAATGGGATTCTATAGATAGAACTAAGAATGAAGATAAATATGTTGTATGTAATTCTGATGAAGGTGAGCCAGGAACTTGTAAGGATAGATATATATTAACATATAATCCACATCAATTAATTGAAGGAATGATTATTGCAGGTTATACTATTGGAGCTAAAGTTGGTTATAATTACATAAGGGGCGAGTTTTGGTTTCCATTTAAGAGAATGGAAGAAGCAGTAAAAGAAGCTTATATATTTGGTTTTTTAGGGAAAAATATATTGAGTAGTAATATCGATTTTGATTTATATAATCATTTAGGAGCAGGTTCCTATATTTGTGGAGAGGAAACAGCTTTATTAAATTCATTAGAGGGTAAAATTGGACAACCTAGGTTTAAGCCACCATTTCCTGCACAATATGGATTATATGGAAAACCAACTCTTATAAATAATACAGAAACTTTAGCTTCTATACCATTAATTATAGAAAAAGGAGGAGAGTGGTTTTTAAATATTGGAAAACCTCCAAATAATGGAGGTACGAAGTGTTTTAGCGTCACTGGACACATTAATCGACCTGGAAATTATGAAGTTCCGTTAGGTACTCCTTTTAAAACAATTTTATCTTTAGCAGGAGGAGTGTATGGTGGAAAAAAAATTAAAGCTGTAATACCAGGTGGAACTTCTATGAAGGTTGTTTTAGGAAAAACTATGATGGACTTGGATTTAGATTTTGATAGTTTAAAGGATATTGGTTCAGGACTAGGGTCTGGTGCCATCATTATAATGAATGAACATACTTGTATGGTTAATGCTCTATATTGTATTACAAAATTTTATATGGAAGAATCTTGTGGACAATGTACACCTTGTAGAGAAGGTGTTGGATGGATGTTTAGATTACTTCGAAAGATAAAATGTGGATATGGAAGTCTTGATGATATTGATAAATTGGTTAATGTAGCTAACAATATAGAAGGAAAAACTATTTGTGCATTTGGAGATGCTGCTTCATGGCCTGTTCAAAGTTTTATTAAAAATTTTTATGATGAATTTGAGTGTTTTATCAAAAAAAAATCTATTTTTTAATAGAGAATTTTTTTAAAAATGATTGAAATAGAAATAAACAATAATATTTTTAAGGTTGAAAAAGGAAGAACTATTATTCAGGTTGCTGATGATAAAAATATTTATATACCAAGGTTTTGTTATCATAAACAGTTATCATTAGCTACTAATTGTAGAATGTGTCTTGTAGAAATTTATGGATTTAATAAATTGTTTCCAGCTTGTTCAACAGTAATTAATAAAAAAATAAAAATTTTTACTCAATCTAAAAAAGTTATTGAGGCTCAAAAATCTGTTATGGAGTTTTTATTAATTAATCATCCGTTAGATTGTCCTATTTGTGATCAAGGAGGAGAATGTGAGTTACAAGATTTTTCTATGGATTTTGGATCTGATTTTTCAGCATATAAAGAAGAAAAAAGAGTATTTAGCAATGATAATTTTGGATCTTTAATTGCTTCTGAGATGACACGATGTATTTACTGTACAAGATGTATTCGCTTTGATAGGGAAATTAATGGATCTCAGGAATTAGGATTATTAGGTAGAGGAGATAAGATAAGGATAGGTACATATATAAAATCATCTATAACATCAGAAGTATCTGGGAATATGATTGATTTATGCCCAGTTGGTGCTTTAACTTCTAAACCATTTAGATCATTGAAGCGCTCATGGGAATTGTTTCAATATAATGGAATATCTATTCATGATTGTTTGGGATCAAATATTTATTTTCATGCCAGTAAAAATAAAGTATTTAGGGTTGCCTCTAGAAAGAATGATAATATCAATAAATATTGGATATCTGATAGAGATCGTTTTAGTTATTTAGGATTGCAAAGTAAATTTCGTGCAAAGAAACCAATGTTAAAGAGAAATGGTAAATGGTGTTTTGTAGATTGGTCTATGGCTTTAAAAGCTGTGTCTGATGGAATTTTAAATATATTACAAAAATATGGTCCTGAGCAAATTGCAGTTTTTGCTTCTCCTTCATCTACATTAGAAGAATTTTATTTACTTCAAAAATTAATGAGATCTCTTGGAATAAATAATTTGGATTATAGATTACAGCAAATTGATTTTAGAGATCAGAATTATCAAGAATTAGCTCCATATAGTTCTTTATCATATTCTTTAATTGCAGAACAAAAAAATATACTCATTGTAGGATCTAATATTCATAGAGAAGTTCCGTTAGTTGGATTAAAGGTGCGTGAGGCCTTTATTAAAGGTGCTAAACTATTTATTATAAATCCTATTGATTATAATCATAATTTTGATGTTGAAAAAAAGATAATTTTACCTATACAGGATCTATCATTGCAATTGGCTAAGTTGGTATTAGCTGTTTTGCCAAATGATTTTTTTCTACCTAAAGAATTAAAAAATTTTTTTGAAGGTTTGACAGTAGATGATGAGACTTTATTTATTGCTAAATCTTTATGTTATCAAAATTCTGTTATTATTACGGGTTTTATATGTGAGAATCATCCAGATTCTTCTTTATTACGCACTTTATTGTATTATTTTAAATTATTTAGTGGTGTGAGAATATTTAGGTTAACTTTTGGATCAAATACCTTAGGTGCTTGTGTTTCTGGGTTTTTGCCACATAGAACAACTGGAGGAATTTCTATAAATAATCCAGGAATGGATGTTCAGTCTTCTTTGAAAAAAAAATTAAAAAGTTATATTTTATTGGCAGTAGAACCAGAATTTGATTTTGCTAATTCTTATTTAGCATTAGATTCTATAAAAAATGCTGATTTTGTTGTTGTTTTTTCTGCTTTTCAAAATAATCAAGTTAAAGAATATGCGAGTATTTTATTGCCTATATCTCCTTATTATGAAACTGATGGCACGTATATTAATATTAATAATATTTGGCAGACAGTTAAACATGTTTGTAATCCATATGTTGAATCTAAGCCTGCTTGGAAAGTTTTTAGAGTTTTAGGAAATATGTTAAATTGCAGTGGATTTGAATATTCATCAATTTATGAGGTTTTATCTGAAATTAAATCTATTTTAAAAAAAACTAAAAAAATCAAATATTGTCCATATTTTCCAAAGAAATTTCCTATTTCTCAAAAATTTTTAGTTCGTGTTGGAGAATGGCCTTTATATAGGGTTGACATGATTGTTCGAAATTCTTGTGAATTACAAACATGTCCATCTTCAGATATAGATAAGGTATATGTGAGAATTAATTCTAGTACTGCAAAAAAAAATAATTTACTAACTTCTAAATTTGTTTTAGTTTCTCAAGAAGATAGTATGAGTGTAATGTTACCTATTAAGTGTGATGATAGAGTTGGAATGAATATGGTTTGGATAGTAAACGCTATGTTGGAAACTGTAAATTTAGGATATTCCTTTTTAAAAGTAGATTTAAAAAAAGTTGATTAAAGATATTATATGTATATAAGTAATTTGTTGTTTATTTTTATAAAAATTGTAATGTTTATTTTTATTTTGATGTTTTGTGTAGCATATTTGACATATGCAGAGAGGAAAATAATTGCTTATATTCAATTGCGTATTGGTCCGAATAGAGTAGGTTGGAAAGGATTACTTCAGCCATTTTCTGATGTTATTAAATTGTTTACGAAAGAAATTATTTTTCCTATAGAATGTAATAAGTTTTTATTTCTTTTTTCTCCTATTGTTTCTTTAATTATTTCTTTGATGGGATGGTCTGTTATACCATTATCGGATACTATGGTTTTTAGTAATTTAAAACTGGGTATTTTATTTATTTTTATGATAAACTCTATGAGTGTATATCCTATATTGATAGCTGGGTGGTCGTCAAATTCAAAATATGCTATGCTAGGCGCTTTGAGAAGTGCTGCCCAAACTATATCGTATGAAATACCAATGGGAATTGGGTATATAGGTATAATTCTTGCTTCAAATAGTACTAATTTGATTGATATTGTAAAATCACAAAGTGGTGGCATATGGCATTGGTGGGCAATACCTATGTTTCCACTTTTTATGACATTTTTGATTTCTGCTATAGCTGAAAATAATAGAGCGCCTTTTGATCTAGTAGAAGGAGAATCAGAAATTGTAGCTGGGTTTCATGTTGAATATTCTGGAGTAATTTTTGCTATGTTTTTTCTTTCTGAATATATTAATATGATTTTTTTATCTACTGTAATAAGTTTGCTGTTTTTTGGTGGTTGGTTATCTCCATTTGATGGTATATATTTTTTAGATAGTTTCTTCATTGTTGCCCCTAGTTTTTTATGGTTGTTAATTAAAGTTTTATTTTTTTTGTTTATTTATTTATGGATTAGAGGTACATTTCCTAGATATCGATATGATAGTTTGATGCAATTAGGATGGAAAATATTAGTTCCTATTAGTTTTTGTTGGTTAATTATCGTTGTATGTATGGTACAATTACATTGTAAACCTTGGTTTTAGTTTTAATAAATGTAATGAGAAAAATAAAGACATGTTTTATAAATTTAAACGATTATGTAAAAAAATGAGATTATATGTTTTGCGTTTTTTGTTATTAGAGATGTTACGTGCTTTATGGTTGACTGGAAGATCAATTTTTAAAAAAAAAATAACAGTGCAGTTTCCTGAAAATAATATACCTGTATCTCCTAGGTTTCGTGGTATGTTAGCTTTAAGAAGATATCCTAATGGAGAAGAAAGATGTATTGCTTGTAGATTATGTGAATCTATTTGCCCTTCATTGGCAATTACTATTGAATCAGAAATACAGGAGGATGGAACGAGAAAAGCAATAAAATATGAAATTGATATGTTTAAATGTATTAGTTGTGGTCTATGTGAAGAGGCATGTCCTGTAGATTCAATTGTTGTAACTCCTATTCGTCATTATTTTTTTACTGAAAAAGGTCAAAATTTTTTTACAAAAGAACAATTACTTAATATTGGTGATTTAATGGAGAAGAAGATAATTTATAATAGAAGAATTGATAAAAATTATTATTATTAACAATTTTTTGTGTGGGAGGATATTTTATTGATGTTAATAAAGGATTTTTTGTTTTGTGTTTATTCGATTTTATTGATAGTTTTGACTTTTATGGTTATATTTCAAAGCAATCCTATATATTGCGTATTATTTCTTGCATTAAATTTTTTGTTCATTTCTTTATTATGGTTAGTAAATAATTCTGAATTTTTATTTTTTATTTTTATTTTAGTTTATGTTGGAGCTATAATAACCTTATTTTTGTTTGTTACAATGATGATAGGATCATATAGTAATGTTGGTTCTGATGGTTCTTTTTCTATTTTAAATTTTGTTTTGTTTTTTGTGACCTCATTTTGTTTAATAATACTATTTATATTAGTATTTCCTAAATGTTTATTATTAAATAGGGGTAGTCAAAATTTTAATAAAATTGATTTATCTTTTTTGTCGTTATTTACTTATAAAGTTATGAGTTTAGATAAAAGCGTGGATCATACTATGAAAATTGGTAAAATGCTTTATTTTGATTATATTATTCCATTTGAATTAATAGCATTAATATTATTGGTTTCGATAATTTCTGTAATTGTTTTATCTAAAATTAGAAATAGGTAATGTATTTAGTAGTATTAATTTTATTTAATAGTATTATTGAGTTAATTTTTATTTACTAAATTCTTTCTAAATGGGTAATTTTAAATTTTATGGTTTTTAAAAAAGAGAGGTTTATAGTATTATAGTAAGAATATTAGATTTGTTTTTATTGTGCAATTGATATTAATTGATGAATATCAGTATATTTTATTATTTTATTTTAAGAATAGAAAATGATTATTGTTATGTTGCCTATAGGTTATTATTTAATATTAACAGCAGTATTATTTAGTTTTAGTTTATGTGGGATTGTATTGCGCAAAACTCATATGTTAATATCGTTGATGTGTATAGAATTGATGTTTGTAACTATATGTACTAATTTTATTATTTTTTCTAATTTTTATAGTAGGGTAGATGGAGAAATTTTTGTATTTTTTATCTTAGCTGTTGCTGCTTCTGAAATATCTATAGGTTTATCCATTTTGATGTTATATTATCGTGTGCATGGTAATATTTATTTGGATAATTTGAATAAATTAAAAGGTTAATTATTGTGAGTATTGAATGTTTATTTTTATTTATAATAATATTATCTCTTTTATTTTCTTTGTTGTTTATAGTTCTTTTTCAAAAAAAACTTAGTAATAACATGATTCACGTTATTACTATTTTTAGTACTTTTACATCTTTATTATTATCTGTATATATTTTTATATATTTTTTATTTGTAACTAAAAAAATAGAAAATTTTAATTTTTTAATATGGATGAGTGGAGGTAAAGTTTTTCCTTATATTTTTCATTTTGGATTTTTAATTGATTCTTTAAGTTGTGTTATGTTGATTTTAATTAATTTTATTTCATTAGTTGTTCAAATTTATAGCATAGGTTATATGAAAGGAGATATAGGATATAAGAGATTTTTTTCTTACATAATTTTATTTACTTTTATGATGAATTTATTGGTTGTTTCTAATAATTTTTTACAATTATTTTTTGCTTGGGAAGGAGTTGGTTTGGTTTCATATTTATTAATTAGTTTCTGGTTTTTTAAAGAAAAAGCTATATATTGTGGATATAAAGCTTTTTTAATTAATCGTATTGCTGATTTTGGGTTTATATTAGGTATTGGATTAATTTTATCTTATGTTGGAAGTTTAGATTACCATGTTGTTTTTCAAAAAGTATATTATTTGAAAAGTAAACAAATATTTTCAGTTTTTGATAATGTTCATTGTTCATTATTAACAATAATTTCTATATTTCTTTTTATTGGTGCTATGGGTAAGTCTGCTCAAATTCCATTACATATTTGGCTTCCCGGATCAATGGAAGGTCCTACTCCAATTTCAGCTTTACTTCATTCTGCTACCATGGTTGTTTCTGGTATATTTATGTTAATTCGCGTTTCTCCATTAATTGAATATTCTACTGTTGTATTGAGTTTGATTTTGATAGTGGGATCAACAAGTGCTTTTTTTATGGGTATGGTTGCTATTACATTAAATGATATTAAATCTATAATTGCTTATTCTACTTTATCTCAATTAGGATATATGATGTCTGCTTTAGGTGTATCTGCTTATAGTTCTAGTTTATTTCATTTATTTAATCATGCTTTTTTTAAAGCTCTATTATTTTTATCAGCTGGATCTGTAATAATTTGTATGTCACATGAGCAAAATATAAAAAAGATGGGAGGATTATGGAATAAGATTCCTATTACTTATTTTTCTTATTTAATTGGTAGTTTATCATTATGTTCTATTCCTCCATTTTCTGGTTTTTATTCTAAAGATTCTATAATAGAATATGTAAAATCTTCTAAAATTTTTGGTAGTAATTATGCATATTGTTTATTATTGATAACTGTATTTATTACATCGTTTTATATTTTTCGTTCTTTTTTTATAATTTTTCATGGTAAACGAAAGGAAATTATAAACATAAGTTTTTCTTATATGCATGAAAAATATTTTGTTTTTTGGTTTCCTTTATTTTTACTTGTGATATTTTCATTGGGTTCTGGATTTTTTTTGTATAAAAATATATTTAGTGAGTTTTCCTTTTTAAAAGGATCATTTTTTGTTTTGCCAAACCATGTTGTGAATTATGTCTTTTTTAGAGAGATGTTGGCTTATTTTTATTTTGGTAAGAGTATGTTTTTAAATATAGCTTTTATTTTAACGATATTTGGTATATTTTGTGCTTGGATATGTTATATTAAGATTCCATGTCTTCCTATTTATTTTTCCAGAAAGTTCTCTTTGATATATAAAGTACTTATAAATCAGTATGGTTTTGATTTTTTGATTAATTATTTTGTTTTTCTTTTTAAGAAAATTGGAAATATTTTTTATAAAATTTTTGATCGAAAAATAATTGATGGATTCATAGTAGAAGGAATCAGTTTGATAATTTTGTGGTTTTCAAAAAGAATTAAGTTTTTTCATAATGGAAATTTATATAATTATGTTTTTGTCATGATTTTATCTGTTATTTTATTGTCATATTGTACGTTGTTTTTTTATGGGAGATAGAGAGTATAGCTATGTATTTTTATTGCATTAGTTTGTTAATTTGGATTCCGATCCTATCTGGTTTATTGATTTTATGTTGTAGTAGAATTAATTTTTTTAAAAATTTTGATTTTCGTTTTATATGGTTATTAATAGTAAGTTTTATTTTTGTTATTACTATTTGTATGTTGTTTAATTTTGATTTGAATTCTCTTAAAATGCAATATGTTGAAGAATATTTATGGATTCCTACTTTTAATATTAAGTATAGTGTGGGAATTGATGGTTTATCTATGTCTTTAATTGTGTTAAGTGAAATAATTATTTTTATAAGTGTTTTATCAATATGGAATTATATTGAAAATAATATTTCCGAATATTTAGCTTATGTACTTGTAATACAAGGATTACTTATTGGTATTTTTACATCATTGGATGTAATATTATTTTATGTTTTTTGGGAATCTATTCTAATTCCTTTTTATCTTATTATTGGAATTTGGGGATCTACAAATAAGTCTTATGCTGCTATAAAATTTTTTATTTATACATTTTTAGGGTCTATATTTATGTTATTAGCATTTATTTATATTGGACAAATAGCTTCTTCATTTGAAATAAAAGATTTTTATTTTGTAAAGTTAAATGTAAAAGAGCAAATTTTGATTTTTGTTTCGTTTTTTTTAGCTTTTGCTGTAAAGATTCCAATTTTTCCTTTTCATACTTGGTTACCTGATGTACATACTGAAGCTCCATCAGGAGGATCTATTTTATTATCTGCTATTTTATTAAAAGTTGGTGTTTATGGATTGTTGAGATTTTTATTTCCAATAGTTCCTTATGCTTGTAATTTATTTGCAAATATAATTTTGTTAATATCTTTTTTTTCTATTATTTATATTAGTATTATTGCTTATGTTCAAGAAGATTTAAAGTGTGTTATTGCTTATTCTTCCATATTACATATGAGTCTTATTATACTAGGTTTATTTTCAACTTTTTTAATTATTCATAGATTAGGTAATATTAAATATGCTGGATTTGTATTTGAGGGATCTATTTTTATTATGTTTTCACATGCTTTTATTTCTAGTGCTATGTTTTCTAATATTGGTTATCTTTATAGACGTTTGCATACAAGGAAAATTAAAGATTTTGGAGGAATAGCCAGTGTGATGCCAGTATTTTCTTTTTTCTTTATATTTTTTAGTATATCTAATTTGGGAATTCCAGGAACTTCTGGTTTTGTTGGTGAATTCATGGTAATTTTGGGTAGTATGAAAGCTGGATTTTGGTTAAGTATAGGATCTGGAATTATTTTAATATTAGGTGCTTCTTATACATTACGAGTATGTAATTACGTTATATTTGGTTCGATTGTTAATTATAAAATTAAAAGTTTATATGATTTATCTAAATTTGAGAAAATTTCGAATTATATTTTATTTATGTTTGTATTGATACTTGGTATTTACCCAAATATATTATTAAAGTATATTCATAATTCGGTAAGTGTTTTTTTATCTAAAGAAAATGTTTAAAAATTTAAATTTTGTTTGAGGCGTATATTAATGAGTATGTTGTATTGTAATAGTTCTTACATTGTTTTTTCTTCGGAAATAGTAATATTAGTTACAGCATGTTTAATATTATTGATAAATTTGTTTGTAAATAATAAACTTTTGGTAAATAAATTTACTTTAATATTTTCTATATTAGGATTATTTATATCGACTATTTTTAGTTTCTTTTTGTTAAAGAATGAAAAGTTATTTTTTATTGATAATTTTTTTATTAATGATAAATTAGTTCAGCTAATAAAATTATGTATTTATTTTTTTGCTTTCATATTTTTTTTATATTCTTGGTTTTATGTTACTAAATATAATTTAAATTATGTTTCAGAATATTATGTTTTAAGTTTATTTTCTGTTTTAGGAATGATGGTTTTAGTTTCTTCTTATTCTTTTTTAACTATTTATCTTGGATTAGAATTGTTGTCTTTTCCTATATATGTTATGATTGCGATTTTTTGTATTGGAAATGATGAAATTGAAGCAGTTTTAAAGTATTTTTTTATGGGTGCTATTGCTTCTGGATTATTATTATATGGTGTTTCTTTATTGTACAGTTTAACTGGAAAATTAGATTTAGTAAGTGTTTTTAAAATTATAAAATCTGGAAATTTAGAACAAAGTCAAATGTTACTTATATTTGCTTCGATATTGATTTTATCTACTTTTAGTTTCAAATTATCAATTGCTCCTTTTCATATGTGGGCTCCTGATGTTTATGAGGGATCTTCAATTCCAGTAGCTTTATTTATTAGTACTGTTCCTAAAATATCTATTTTAGGAGTATTGTTACATTTTTTGATTCCAAATTATTATAGTAATATTTTTTTTCAATGGAAGTTATTTTTTTTAATTATATTACTATTTTCTATAGGTATGGGAAATATATTAGCTATTTTTCAAAGTGATATTAAAAGATTTTTAGCATATTCATCTATTTCTCATATTGGTTATTCTGTTTTAGGTTTGTTATATAAAATTAATATTAATTATAGTGCTGTTATTTATTATTTTATATTTTATTTATTAGCAGTATCAGCTTTTTTTGGGTTTTTGATAGTATTATCTGTTGTTTGTGATAAGAATATAAGATTTTTTTATGAATTGAGAGGTTTAAATAGTGTAGATCCTTTGTTGGCTTTTTTTATATTGACGGTAATTTTTTCTATTGCTGGTATTCCTCCTACAATTGGTTTTTTTGCTAAATTTTATGTTTTAAAAATTTTGGTTGAAAATCATTTATTTTGGATAGCTATTTTTAGCTTATTGTTTTCAGTGATTGGGTTATTTAATTATATATATATTATTAAAATAATTTATTTTGATGATTTTAATGGTCAGTTTAATTTTGTTAAATCTTGTAAAGTTGTAAGAATAATATTCTTTGTTCATTGTTTATTTCTAATGATTTTAGGGGTTTTTCCTTCTATATTAATAAATATTTGTACCAATATTTCACATTAATAATGTTTTATTAGAAAAAAATTAAATAATTAGTTTTAGTTATATAAAATTTTGTTACTTTATAAGAGATTAAGATAAATATAATGCTTGCTATATATTATAATGATGCGATATACTCATTCTTTTATTATAATTGCGGGGTGGAGCAGTTTGGTAGCTCGTCGGGCTCATAACCCGAAGGTCATAGGTTCAAATCCTATCCCCGCTACCAAAAAAGTTTATTAAACCCCATTTAATTTGGGGTTTTTTGTTATATAGGAAAGTATATGATTTTAAGTTTGTATAATTTTTATATTTATTTCTAGTAGGTAGAAATTAGTATTTTTTTATAGGTTATGTGAAAAATAAGAGTAAAAATAGTATTTTTTTGATTGTAAAAATAGTTAATGAAAGAAAATATGTGTTTATAGATATTTTTTTTAGAAATTAATAAATATTTGATGATAAAAAGTATCTTACTATGATATAGGAATAATAATTGATATTAGGTATATTATTTATTTTTTGAATAGATTTATCATGTATATCAAATATTGTGTGAAATAATTTATATTAGTGTTTTAATATTGTTAATTTTGAAATAAAAAGAAGAATATAAGAGTATAAATACTATTTTATAAATAAAATAGAGTATATTAAATAGGTATGCAAGAGAGGTATTTTAATTATGAGTAAGGAACTGTTATTAGTAGCAGAAGCTTTATCAAATGCAAAAGGAGTACATAGGGATGTAGTATTACAAGCAATTCAATTGGCTCTTGAATCGGCTACTCGTAAATTTAGTGACAAAGATATTAATGTAAGAGTACAGCTTGATTCTAAAACTGGAGAATATAAAACGTTTCGTTTTTGGGAAGTAGTTTCTGATGAAAATTTAGAATTTCCAGAAAAACAAATTGTTTTAAGTAAAGCAAAAGAATATGTTCCACGCGTTGAGTTAGGAGGTATAATAGAAGAATTAATGCCTTGCGTTAAATTTGGTCGTATAGCAGCTCAAACTGCTAAGCAAATTATTATACAGAAAGTTCGTGAAGCGGAAAGAAAACAAATTATTGATCAATTTAGTGACAAATTAGGTCAATTAGTATATGGTACTGTAAAGAAAGTAACTCGTGATAGTATTATTGTTGATTTAGGTGGAAAAGCTGAAGCATATATGTCTCGTAATGAAATATTGCCAAATGAAGTTTTTAGACCTAATGATAAAGTACGTGCTTATTTGTATGATATTGTTTCTCAAATTCGTGGTCCTCAGTTATTTGTTAGTAGAACTAGGGATGGTATGTTAATTGAGTTATTTAAGATCGAAGTACCGGAGATTGGAGAAAATATTATTACTATTAAGGCATCTGCTAGGGAACCTGGAAATCGTTCAAAGATTGCTGTTAAAACTAATGATGGTCGTATTGATCCAGTTGGTGCTTGTGTTGGAATGAGGGGTTCTCGTGTACAAGCTATTTCTAGTGAGTTATCTGGTGAAAGGGTAGATATTATATTATGGGATGATAATCCTGCTCAATTAGTTATTAATGCTATGGCACCAGCTGAAGTAACTTCCATTGTTGTTGATGAAGATGCTCATTCTATGGATTTAGCAGTAAAAAAAGAACAATTATCTCAAGCTATTGGTAGGAATGGACAAAATGTGAAATTAGCTAGCCAATTAACTGGATGGTCTTTAAATGTGATGACTATTGAAGATTTTAATAATAAAGGGAAAGAAGAATCTAATACTATTGTTAATTTTTTTATGTCTAATTTATGTATTAATGAAAAAATAGCGAGATTATTAGTTGATCATGGTTTTTCTTTGTTAGAGGAAATTGCTTATCTTCCAAAGGAAGAATTATTAGTTATTAGTGGATTGAATGAAGAGATTGTTGATAATTTAAAAAAGCATGCACATAATGTATTGTTAACAAAAGCATTGGCTTCTGAGGAATTTAAAGAATGTAGTAAGGAAAATAAAGTTCTGTCATCAGAGTTATTAGGGATGCAGGGAATGACTAAAGAAATAGCCAATTATTTACTTTCCATTGGTATAACAACTATGGATAAATTGGCGGAATGTTCTGTAGATGAGTTATTTAATTTAAAAAATGGAATGACAGAAAAAAAAGCAGCTGATTTAATTATGCAAGCAAGAAAATCTTGGTTTGAGTAAGTCTGTAATATACATATTATGTAGTGTATAGACTACTATATTACAGGTAATATATCAGAATTTTTTTTTATTTATTGTTTATTGTTTTTATTTAAAATAATAATAGTTTTATATAAAAAATATAAATTGGTTATTTTGTGAAAGATATATTTATTAGTTTATATGAGATAATGGTTGGTATTTATTATTAATTTTAGGAATATTATATATGTCAGATTTAACAGTAAAACAGTTAGCTAAGATTGTTGGGATTTCTGTTGAACGTTTATTATTAAAATTTAAAGAAGCTGGTTTATCATTTAGTGATTCTCATCAATTAGTTTCTGAAGAACAAAAGGGTATTTTGCTTAATTATTTGAATGATTTAAAAAAAAAATTTTATTTGAATTCAAAAATAAATGTAAAAAATAATTTAAATTTATTTAAAAATAAAAGTATTGTTAAGAATAAAATAGAGAATGATATATGCATTGGTGGAAAAAAAATTAATGTTGAAATTCGTAAAAAAAAAATATATATGGATCAAGATTTATTTGTGAAAACTAAGGATTGTCAAATAAATTTAAAAGATGTTTCAATTGTTGAAAAATGTGATGATAAAAAAAATTTAAATATGAATTTAGATTGGATAAATGGTAATCGTAATATTGTAACAAAAAAAATTTTTAATATAAAAAATCAAATTAAATTGCATGAGAAAGATACTTTTATTAGAAAAGATGATAGTAACTTCATTGAAATACATAATAATAGAAAATTTTTTTTAAAAAATAATAAAAAAATGATTTCTAATATTGGTAATAATTATTTAAAAAAAATGGAAGATAAAAAATTTGAAAAAAATAAAAAGAAGAGTTTTAATAAGACTATTTTAGAAAAAGATATAAAGTTTAAAATTGGAAAAATGAGTGTTAAACACTATATGAATTTAGATGATGAGAATGATAAAAAATTGGTTAGTAGATTAAAAAAAATAAATAAATCAAAAAAAAATTATGTAAAAAATAAAATTAATGTACATTCTGAGAATACAAATTTGTTGGTAAATCATGGGTTTGAAAAACCATGTAAGTCTATTGAGAAAGAAATTTTTTTACCAAAGAGTATTTCTGTTCTAGAACTCGCTAAAAAAATGTCGGTAAAAGCAGTTGAAATTGTTAAAGTTATGATGGATTTAGGTAGTATCGTAACTATAAATCAAATTATTGATCAAAGTACAGCTTCTATTATTGTTGAGTCTATGGGGCATAAATTTATATTAGAAAAAGAAAACACTATTGAAGATATATTAAAAAATAATATTGTAGAAAAAAAGAATATTAATGTAAATAATTTAAATTTTATAACGATTAGACCTCCTATTGTTACTATAATGGGTCATGTTGATCATGGAAAAACATCATTGATTGATTATATAAGAAAGACAAATGTTGCTCATTTTGAGAAAGGAGGAATTACCCAACATATTTCTGCCTATCATATTAATTATTTAAATAAATTTATTACTTTTTTGGATACACCAGGTCATTCTGCCTTTATTTCTATGAGAGAAAGAGGTGTTCGAATTACCGATATTATAGTACTTGTTGTGGCGGCAGATGATGGAGTCAAACCTCAAACTATAGAAGCAATACAACATTCAAAAAAAAGTAATGCTCCTATAATTGTTGCAATTAATAAAATTGATAAATGTGAAAATGTTAATTTAAATCGTATTATGCATGAATTGTCTGCTTATGATCTTCTCCCAGAAGAATGGGGTGGAAATACAATGTATATAAATATATCAGCTAAATTTGGTACTGGTATTAATAAATTATTAGATGCAATTTTATTACAATCTGATTTACTTGAATTAAAGGTTTCTACACGAGAGAGAGCTGAAGGTGTTGTAGTAGAATCATATATTGATAAAGGAAAGGGTCCTATTTCTATGGTTTTAATGAAAACTGGTATTTTATATAAAGGAGATTTTATTTTGGCTGGTTTAAAATATGGAAAAGTGCGAGCTTTATTAGATGGCAATGGAATTTGTTTGGATAGTGTTAAACCTTCTATACCAGTAAGTATTTTAGGAATACCACATGTTACTTGTTCCGGGGATAAGGTTGTTGTGGTGAATGATGAAAAAAAAGTTAGAGAAATACTTTTATGTAAGAAAAGAAAATATCAAAATATAAAAAGGTTTAATGAAAGAATACCTTTTACTAAGGATTCATTAAAGAATATGATTTTATTTTCTGACATTAAAAAATTAAATATTATTTTGAAGTCAGATGTTTATGGATCAATAGAAGCTGTAACTAATATAATATTAAAATTATCAACGGATACGGTAAAAATAGAAATTATATTTAGTGGAGTTGGAAATATTACTGAGTCTGATGTTCATTTAGCTATTGTTTCTAATGCTATTATTATTGGATTCAATGTTAAATCAGATAATTTTATAAAAAAGTTATTAAAAGATAATTCAATATGTTTATATTGTTTTAGTGTGATTTATGATGTTGAGAATTTCGTTAAATCATTGTTAAGTAAAATGATTATTCCACAATCTAGAGAGATCTTGATGGGGTTTGCTACAGTTAAAGAAGTATTTAATGTATCAAAATTTAAAGTTATTGCTGGTTGTTTAGTAAATAATGGAGTTATCAATAAATGTCATCCTATTAAAGTATTACGCAATAATATTGTAGTGCATAGTGGTATGTTAGATAACATAAAGAGATTTAAAGAAAATGTAGTAGAGATTAGAGAAGGATTTGAATGTGGAATAAGTTTTAGAAATTATACTAATATTTTATTAGGTGATATTATAAATTCTTATAAAATAATTGATTAAAAGTTATATATTTTTTATTATGGTATTAAATTAAAATTTATTTTATTTCTTATGAGTAGTGATTTCAAAAGAATTGACAGAATAGCTTCTGTTATACAGAGAGAATTATCTATTTTGATTTATAAGGTTTTAGATAATCCTAAATTGCCTAAGTTCATTACAATTACTTTTGTAAAAGTATCTAAAGATTTAAGTTATACTAAAGTATACTTTACTGTTTGTGATGAGAATAAAAAGTTAGCAGTAGAAATTCTTAATCATTCTGCAAATTATCTAAGAAATAAGTTATCAAAGTTATTAAGAATTTATACTGTTCCGAAATTATATTTTATATATGATAAAAATATAGAATATTCTAGAAGATTATTAAAGTTAATCGAAAATATTAATGTTGTTAGTAGAATAAAATGATTTTTTATGAATATTTATCAATAGTGATAGTATACATTTTATGTGTAAAATAAATGGAATTTTACTTATGAATAAACCTGTAGGGATAACTTCTAATTGTTTCTTACAAAAGATTAAGAGGATTTATGGAATTAAGAAAGCTGGATATGTTGGAACATTAGATCCTATGGCTAGTGGGATGTTACCTTTATGCTTTGGTGAAGCTACTAAGTTTAGTCAATATATTGTAAATTCAAAAAAATTTTATCAGGTAGTTGGTTTGTTAGGCATAAAAACTACAACTTTAGATTCTTTTGGAGAAATTATTAGAACCAATACTGCTTGTTTGGGAATAAAAATTTCGAAATTAATTGATGTATTAAATAAGTTTATAGGAGGTATAAAACAACGCCCCCCAATGTATTCTGCTATTAAATATAATGGTATTCCATTATATAAATATGCTAGAAAAGGTAAAATATTAAGCAGAAAATTTCGTGATGTGTTTATATCAAAATTAAATTTGATATATTTTGATGGTAGATATTTTATACTTAATGTTTGTTGTAGTAGGGGTACTTATATCCGTACATTGGTTGAAGATATAGGATTGTATTTAGGTGTTGATGCACATGTTGTAGGGTTACACCGTGTGTATATAGATATTTTTAAAAAAGATTTTTTAATAAATTTTTCGGATTTAAAAAATAAAACATATAGTGAATTATTATCTTATCTTATATCGACAGAATGTTCTGTAATGAATTATCCTATTGTATATCTTGATAAAGATGACATTATATCTTTATATACTGGAAAAATATTAAAAAATAAAAATTGTTTATTTGAAAGGTATGTTCGTATTTATAATAGAGAAAAGAATGTTTTTATAGGATTAGGTAAGTTAAGTGACAATGGAGATATTAGTATTAAGTATCTATTTAAAAATCTTGATTTATAGGTTTTATAAATTTATGTTTTATACATTTTTTTTAAATATATTTAAACTTGAAAAAGTTTTATTTTATTGTAGACATATTTTCTTGACACTCTTTTTCGATTATTTTAAAATGAAATAAAAGGTTTAATTTTTTTATTATTTTTGATAGATAGTGGGGGGAGTTTTGGTTAGTGTAAATCAAAAGATATCTAATGATTCTTATATTGTAAAAGAAAATATTAATTATGATACTGGATCTGTAGATGTACAAATATCTTTAATGACTAGTCGTATTAAATATTTAACTGATCATTTTAAAAATAATAGGAATGATTTTCATTCAAAACTTGGTTTAAAGAAATTAGTTAATAAACGTAAAAAATTGTTAAAGTATTTAAAAAGAACTAATATAGATAAATATAAGGAAATTATTGACAACTTAAATTTGAGAGATTCTTATTAACTTTTTGTATATATAAAGTAAAGTAAATGTTTATATTTATTATTAGTTTTTAAATTTTAAAAGGCGCATGTATATAGATGCGCCTTTTTATTCTAAAGTAAAAAAATGTTTTTTAATAAGATTTTAATATATTAAAAATATTTATTCTATTATAAATATTGATTATTGATTTTTAAAATTAAATGTTTAAGAGGTAGCGTGTTGAAATGAAAGTTGCTAAAAAAATACAGTACGGAAATCATATTTTAACGATTGAAACTGGAGAGATTGCTCGACAGGCTGATAGTTCTGTTTTTGTAAGCATGGGAGGAACACAGGTTTTGGTTACTGTTGTTTCTAGAAAAGATGAAATAAAAAATAAAGATTTTTTTCCTTTGACAGTTTATTATCAAGAAAAAACTTTTTCTGCAGGTAAGATACCTGGTGGTTATAATAGAAGAGAAGGGAGATTAAGTGAGTATGAAATATTAGTTTCTCGTTTAATTGATAGATCTTTAAGACCTATTTTTGATAGTAAATTTAATGAAGAAATTCAGATTATTGCTACAGTTATGTCATTAAATCCTGAGGTTCCATCTGATATTTTATCTATTATTGGTTCTTCTGCAGCATTAATGATTTCTGGATTATCTTTTAATGAGCCTGTTGGTTCTATTAGAGTTGGATATAAAAATGGTATTTATTTGTTAAATCCTAGTTATAAGGTTATTTCAGAATCTGATCTTGATTTGGTTGTTTCTGGTGTTAAAGATTCTATCATAATGGTTGATTCTAGGTCTAATGAACTAAGTGAAGAGATTATTCTTGGAGCTATGTTTTTTGGACATATGATAATGCAGGATTTGATATTAATGATTAAAGACTTTGCAGAAGAATGTTTGTCTGATAGAAATTATGTTGATTGCAATATTAGTTCTAAAGAATATATTGATGAACAAAAATTATATAAACAATTGTCTGAATCTATTTCGAAAGAGATTTTAAAAGCTTATTCGATAAAAAATAAAGTGGATCGGCAGTTATTTTTAAGAGATACTAAGAAAAATCTTATATTAAATTTTTGTAATGAAGATATTACTGAGGATGTTATATTAAAGATGTTTTGTGTTTTGGAGAGATTTATTATTCGTAATCGAATAATTAATGGAGAGCTGAGAATTGATGGACGAACTTGTGAAGAAATTAGACCTATCAGTATTAAGACTAATTTTTTAGAAAGGGTTCACGGATCTGCATTATTTACTAGAGGAGAAACACAAGCTATTGTAGCAGTGACATTAGGAAATGATAGAGATGCTCAAACTATAGATAGGTTATTTTCAATTGATATTAAGGATAGATTTATTCTACATTATAATTTTTTACCTTATGCTGTTAAAGAAATTGGTATTTTGGGTTCTCCTAAACGTAGAGAGATTGGACATGGGTATTTGGCAAAAAAAAGTTTATTGGCAGTTTTACCTAAAGTTTCAGAATTTCCTTATGTTATAAGGGTTGTTTCAGAAATAACAGAATCTAATGGATCTAGTTCTATGGCAACTGTTTGTGGATCTAGTTTAGCATTAATGGATGCTGGAGTACCTTTAAAATCTCATGTGGCAGGTGTTGCAATGGGTTTAATTAAAGAAGAAGAAAAGTTTGTTGTGTTAACAGATATTATTGGAGATGAAGATCATTTAGGTGACATGGATTTTAAAGTTTGTGGAACTAAAAGTGGTATTACTGCATTACAGATGGATATTAAAATTAAGGGAATTACAAAAGAGATGTTTGAAAAGATTTTAAATCAGTCTTCATTGGCTCGTATGAAAATATTAGACACAATGTACAGCGTGTTATTAAAGAACAGAGATGAATTATCAAAATATGCTCCTAGAATTGATACTTTAATGGTTTCAAAAGATAAAATTCGTAATGTTATTGGAAAAGGTGGATCAGTAATTAAAGGTTTGATTGAAACTACAGGTGTGTCTATAAATATTAATGACAATGGAATTGTTCAATTATTTTCTACAGATAAAATTGCTTTAGAAGAAGCTAAGAATCGGATTAGATTATTGGTTTCTGATATTGAAGTTGGAAAAACTTATAAAGGAAAAGTAAATAAAATTGTGGATTTTGGAGCTTTTATTAAGATTTTACCTGGAAGAGATGGATTATTACATATTTCTCAGATTTCTCCTGATCGTTCAAAACGAGTAAGTGATATATTACAAGAAGGTCAAGAAATAGATGTTTTTGTTTCTGGGATTGATAGACAAGGTAGAATTAAATTAGAATGGAAGAGAGAAAGAAATAAGGATCAGTAGTGTGTTTTACAATATAAATATATTTTTAATATAAAAATATTAATTTTATGTATAAATTTTTTTAAAATTCATAGAGAAAAATTTTTTATTTTTTACATATTTAGAAAAGCTGTATATAAAGGTTTTTTATATATTTTTTTTAAAAAATATATTATTAGTCTAATTTATTAGTTTTTAAGATAAGTAGAGGCTATAAATTAGAATTTTCTTCTATGTTGATTTTTTTTATTGTTTTTGCTAATAACGTAGCTAAACTTATTGTTCTTATTTTTTTTGTATTTTTTGCTGAATTATTTAGCGGGATTGTGTTTGTTACAATAATTTCATCTAGTTCTGATTGTTCTATATTTAATATAGATTTTCCAGATAATACTGGATGTGTTACGTATGCTCTTACACTTGAAGCTCCATTTTGTTTTAGTTTTTTTGCAGCAGAACAGATTGTTCCTGCTGTATCAATAATATCATCTACTATTATGCAATTTCTATTAATAGGATCTCCAATTATATGCATAACTTGAGATTTATTAATGCTATTTCTTCGTTTATCTATGATCGATAGTTCAGTGTCGTTTAGTAATTTTGCAGTTGCTCGTGCTCTTACTACTCCTCCTATATCTGGAGATATTACCATAATGTTAGAGAGTTTTTGTTGTTTTATATCTTCTAATAATACGTTAGTTGAATAGACGTTATCAACTGGTATATAGAAAAATCCTTGAATTTGATCTGAATGTAAGTCTACAGTTACAACTCTGCATATTCCAACTGATTCCATCATATCTGCAATAATTTTTGCAGTAATTGGAACTCTGGATGATCTTACTTTTCTATCTTGTCTTGCATATCCAAAATAAGGTACTACTGCAATTATTCTTTTAGCTGATGATCTTCTAAGAGCGTCAGCCATTATTAATAGTTCCATTAGATTATTATTAGCGGGAGCACAAGTAGATTGTAATATAAAAACGTCTTTTCCTCTAACAGTTTCTAATATTTCTACCATAATTTCTCCATCGCTAAATCTTTTAACTAAGGCTTTTCCAATCGGAATATTTAAATAATTGGATATTTGTATTGATAAATTTAGATTAGAGTTACCTGTGAAAAGCATCATTTTGGACATATAAATTGATTTGTTATTTTATAATTTTAAAAAAACTGGGGTGCTAGGATTTGAACCTAGGTATGCAGGGATCAAAACCCTGTGCCTTAACCGCTTGGCTACACCCCAAATATAATGTAAATGATATATATATAAAATATTTTGTATTAATTATAAAGTATTTTGCAAAGTATTTATTATATTGTCAATAAATGTTTTTAAATCAAAATTAATTGATTAATATTTGTACAAGGTTTTAGTAGATATTTGTTTGTAAATAATATTTCTATAATAGTCTAAAATATATTTTTAAATAAAAAATAGAACCTTTTATAAATAAATTTTATTTACTTTTATTAGATTTAAAATTGATATTTTTTTAAAAAAATAGACTTATATTATATTAAGTAGTTTGGTATGATTTTGTTTTATTGTTAATAATATTTTGAATAATTAGTAATATCTTATTTAGTTAATTAGTTTTTTTATACTTTTAAAGGTTTTTGATATTAGTTTTTCTTTATTTTTTAGATTATATTTGTTTGAGTATATTGGTTCTCCAATGTGTATTTCTATTTTTTGATTAGTATTTATTTGTATTGTTTTTTTTGGTAAAACGTTATCAGTTCCTTTTAATCCAATAGGGATTATTGTTGATTTAGTTTTTATTGCTGATATAAATACACCTTTTTTAAATGGCATTAGTTTTTTATTTTTAGATCTTGTTCCTTCTGGCGCTACCCATATTACAATTCCTTTTTTTATAAGATTGTTCATATATTCTAGATCTTTTATGGCTTTATATTTGTTTTTTCTGTCGATTACTGGAAATTCCGATGATAATATTCCTTTTCCAAAAAAAGGGATTTTAGTTAGTTCTTTTTTGGTTAACATTCTAACTGAATATTTTGGAAATATTTTAAAAATTATTGGTATATCATATAAACTTCTATGATTGGACATCAATATAGTAGGTTGATTTAATTTTGGTTTTATATTTTTAGGATTAAAAATTTTATATTTTATTTTTGCAATTTTTATTAATCGTTCTGACCATAATTGAATTATTTTATTGGTATAATTGCGATTTATTATATTGAGTTTTTTTCTGATTATTGATTGACAACATGCTAGTATTGTATAATACAAAGATATTAAAATAATTTTAATATTATTTATTTTTTTTAAAATGTTTTTTGTCTTGTACATATAATATTCTTTTCTTTCTAAGAAAAATTTAATTGTATTATATTTTGTGTGTAATAAGAATGGTTTTTAAAGAAATTATATTTAAGTGTTTTAATATTTAAAAGGCATAAAAAATTTTATAATGAGTGATAATTGTAATATATTTTTTATATACTTTAAAAAGTTTACAAAAGGGTATTATTTTTTTAATTATTTTAAATTTTTTTTAAAATAGATTTTTTTTTACAAAAGAAGTATATAATTTATATTTATGTAATTTAATATAAGGTATTGTTATTTCATGATTTATGGAGTTTTAAATTTATCTTTTTTTGGTAATCTAGTGGCAGTGTTGGTATTAACACAATTGACTATTGCTTCAGTTACTATTTATTTGCATAGATGTCAAGCTCATAGATCTATTGATTTACATCCTTTAATGAGTCATTTTTTTCGCTTTTGGCTATGGTTAACAACTGGAATGGTTACTGCAGAGTGGGTTGCTGTGCATCGTAAACATCATGCAAATACAGATATACAAGGAGATCCACATAGTCCTAAGATTGAAGGATTGGGTATGGTTCTTTGGAATGGAACAGAATTATATAGAAAATCTTTGATGGATAGAAAAATGATAGAAAAGTATTCTCATAATACCCCGGAAGATTGGATAGAGAAAAATTTTTATTCAAAATTTCCTTCTAAGGGGATTTTATTAATGTTTTTTCTAGATATTTTATTTTTTGGGTTTCCTGGTATTAGCATTTGGGGTATTCAGATGTTATGGATTCCTTTTCATGCTGCTGGTGTTATTAATGGAATAGGTCATTATTTTGGATATAGAAATTTTGAATGTGTTGATTGTTCTAAGAATATTTTCCCTTGGGGATTTTGGATAGGAGGAGAAGAACTCCATAATAATCATCATGCTTTTTCTTTTTCAGCAAAATTTTCAAATAAATGGTGGGAATTTGATATGGGTTGGGTTTATATTTGTTTTTTACGTTTTTTTAGAATGGTTAAAGTAAGAAAAGTTTCACCTAAGTTAATGAAGGATAAAAGTAAATTATATATAGATTTAGATACGGTAAAGGCTGTTATTAGAAATAGATTTCAAATTATGTCTCGTTATTATAATGATGTTATTTATCCTATTCTTAAAGATGAGAAACGTAGTAGTTTTGAAAATCGTAATAAATATTTATTGGATAAAGCCAGATATTTATTGCGGTTACAAGATAATTTTTTATCCTCAAATTCTAGATTTTTATTAAAATCTGTATTAAAGCGATATAAACGTTTACAAATAGTTTATAATTTTCGTATATCTTTACAGAATATTTGGCTTGTTGCTGCAAGTTCTCAAAAGGATTTAATTGATGCATTAGTGTGTTGGTGTAAACAAGCTGAAGAATCAAATGTAGAAGTTTTATGTAATTTTTCTCAAAATATTAAAAAGTATATTTAATTTTAGAAATTATGTTTATATTTAATTTTTTAGTTGAATTGTAATTCAATATTTAAAATATTTTATTTATAAAAATAGTTTTCTTGTAATTATTTTAATTAATTATTATAGATAAATATCATATTTATGAAATTTGGTATTTTTATTTTATTACTAATATTAGGGTATTTAGTAGGATCATTATGTTTTGCTTTGTTGATTAGTAAGATTTTTTGTTTTAAGGATCCTAGGCTATTAGGCTCAAAAAATCCTGGAGCTACGAATATTCTTAGAGTGTTTGGATTTAAATATGGGGTATTAGTATTATTTTTTGATATTATAAAAGGTGTAGTTCCAGTTCTGTTTTCACAATTTTGTAATTTAGATCAAAACAAAATTATTTATATTTGTATAGCATCTATCATTGGTCATATGTATCCTATATTTTTTAAATTTAGTGGAGGAAAAGGAATAGCTACAGCATTTGGTTCTTTAAGTTTCTTATATTATAAGTTTTCTATTTTTATTTTTATTTTTTGGATTTTGATTTTTATTTTAACTGGTTATGCATCTTTAGCATCTATTGTTAGTATTTTTATTTGTTTTTTTATTATATTTTTTATTGTTAAAAGTAAAATTGAGATATTTCTTATTTTTTTTATTGGTTTATTGCTTATTTATAAGCATAAAAATAATATTGTTTCATTAATTAATGGCAGTGAGAATAAAATTAATTTGTTATTTACTTTTTTAAGTAAAAAAAGTTTAAATAAATAAAATTTTAATTTTATTTATTAAAATGAAACATCATTGTAATAATATTATAATAAAGATTATATTAAGTTTATGATGAAGTTATCAAGTGTAGCGAAATTATTTGGATATTCTTATAAAGAATCTTTAGTAATTAAAAATGTTACTATTGATAGTAGAACAGTAAGTTCTGGTTCTTTGTTTATTGCAATAAAAGGAAAGAATTTTGATGGTAATAATTATATTAAAGAAGCTGTGAAAAATGGTGCATGTGCTGTTATATGTGAAAAATTGGACAATGAAATAGATAATAAAAATGTACCTCAATTTCAAGTAAATAATACATTAAGTGCTTTACGAATATTGGCTACTTATTATAGAAAATTAATTTCTTGTAAAATTATTGGAGTTACTGGTAGTAATGGAAAGACAACTGTAAAGGAAATGATTTCTTTAATTTTACCTAAGCCATCTTTTGCTAGCAAAGGTAATTTAAATAATTATATTGGAGTTCCAATAAGTGTATTAAATTTAAAGTTCTATCATTCTTATGCAGTTTTTGAATTAGGAGCTTCTAATTTGGGAGAGATTAATTATTTATCTAAAATAATAAAACCAGATGTTTCTTTAGTTACTAACATTGCTCCTGCTCATCTTAAAGGATTTGGCAATATATATAATGTAGCAAAAACCAAAGGAGAAATTTATAAATCATTAAATTTAATTGATGGTGTGGCTATTTTAAATAGAGAGGAATATTATAACTTTGTTTGGAGAGAATTTTTATTGAATAAAAGAATAATATATTTTTCTCATATTAGATGTTCTGATGTTTATGCTAGAAATATTATAATGGATAATTATGGTTATGCCAAATTTACTTTGGTTTTACCTATTGGCTGTAGTAATGTGAAATTAAAGGTTCCTGGTAGGTATTCTGTAATTAATGCTATAGCTGCCGCAGCTTGTTGTTATGCTTTAGGAATTTCTTTATTTGAAATAGTTAATGGTTTAGAAACATTTAGAGGTGTTTCTGGTAGAATGACATTCTTAAGAGGGAAAAAGAATTCTTTAATTATTGATGATACTTATAACGCTAATTTATATTCTGTTTTAGTAGCAATAAATATGCTTTATAAGGTAAAAAGAAGAAAAAAGATTTTAGTGTTAGGTGATTTATATGATCTTGGATGTTTTTCAAAAAATCATCATAAGGTAATAGGATATATGGCTAGGTATTATAATATTGATTTATTATTTACTTTAGGTCTGAATTCTATAAATTCTAATATTATTTTTTATAATATGAATATTGAAAAACACTATATGTGTAAAGAAAAATTAATTTATGATTTATTTTATTATCTTGATAAAGATACTGTTATTTTGGTTAAGGGTTCTAGAATTTTTTTTATGGAAGATATTGTGAGAGCATTATTGATCGAATAATCATATGCAAAAATATTATTTTTTATTCATAATTTATTTATTACGGTTGATAAAATAATTAATGTTTTATTGGTTAATATGTTTTTTGATAAAAAAAAAGTATCATTACATTTTATATTTATCTAAGTTTTTAATATTACGTTCAATATTATCCGGTATAACTGCTTTTTTAATTTGTTTATTTTTTGGTAATTTGATAATTAAATATTTAAAGCAGTTTAATATTAGACAGATTCTTAGATGTTCTAAACATAGTAATAATTTATTAAAGAAAGATACTCCTACTATGGGTGGTATTTTAATTATATTTTCTATTTGCTTTAGTTGTTTGATTTGGGGAGATTTATGTCAATTTAATTTATGGATAGCAATATTTGTTATTATATGTTTTGGGATAGTAGGCGCTGTAGATGATTATTTGAAACTTGCATGTAAAAATAAAAATGGTGGATTATCAGTTTCTTGTAAATATTTTTTTGAATCGTTAATTGTAATTGGTGCTTTAATATGTCTTTATTTTAATTCTTGTAATAATATACAAACGCAATTGATTATACCATTGTTTAATGGTATATGTATCGATGTTGGGCCTATCTTTCTTTTATTAGATTATATTGTGGTTATGGGAAGTAGTAATGCAGTAAATTTAACTGATGGTTTAGATGGATTAGTTATATTTCCTATTATTACGAATATTGGATTTTTATGTTTACTTATTTATATGTTTTCTGGAATAGGTAATATTTATTATTGTAATATTCCAGTTTTTTTTAATATAAAAGAATTAATAGTTTTTTGTTTTTCTATTATTGGATCTGTATTAGGTTTTCTTTGGTATAATTGTTATCCTGCTCAAATTTTTATGGGAGATACTGGATCTTTAGCTATAGGATCTGCATTAGGTATTATTTCTGTAATTGGAAGACAGGAGTTTTTTTTAATGATTACAGGAGGTATATTTATTTTAGAAACGATGTCAGTAATATTTCAAGTGTTATATTTTAAATATACTAAGGGTCGTAGATTGTTTAATATGACTCCATTGCATCATCATTTTGAACTAAAAGGTTTACATGAATCTAAAATTATTGTTAGATTTTGGATTATAAATATGCTATTTACGTTCATTGGTTTGTTTGTATTAATTATTTCTTTAATATAAATTAAAGAAATATTTATAGATAATATTATAAACATTATGTTTTATTTAGTTGCTGGATTAGGAAAAACAGGATTATCTGTTTCTAGATATTTATGGAATAAAAATAAAAGTTTTATTGTTTTTAATACCTATAGAGATATTAAAAGATTATCGGTTTTTATTAAAAATTTTCCAAATATTGATATATATATTGGAAGTATACCAGTATTTGTTTACAAGAAAATTAAAGCGGTTATCTTGAGTCCTGGAATTTGTTTAAATGAAGATTTTATTAGAAAAGCTGTTGATTTAAATATTCCAATTTTTGGCGATATAGAGTATTTAATAAGAGAAACAAAATTTTCTTCTAAAGTTATAGCTATTACTGGTACTAATGGAAAATCCACAGTAGCAACTTTATTAGGAGAGATGGTTAAGTTTTATGGGTTATCTGTTATTGTAGCTGGTAATATTGGTTTTCCTGTTTTTGATGCATTATTGAATAATGATGTATATGATATATGGATTCTTGAATTATCTAGTTTTCAATTAAGTTTACTGAGATCTTTAAAACCTTTTATTGCTACAATTTTAAATATTTCTTCGGATCATTTAGATAGACATCTAGATTTATTTTCTTATATAGAGGTTAAACAGAGTATTTATGAAAATGCTGATTATGTTTTATATAATAGAGATGATTATAATACTTTTCCAAAAAAAATTTTTCCTTTTGATAAAAAATATAATTTTTCTTTGAAAAAACCAAATTCTTCTAGAGAATGGGGTATTTCAATTATTGATAATATTAGTTATATATCTCATGGTAGTGAAATATTATTAAATATTGAAGATATTAAAATTAAAGGTAAGCAAAATTGGCAAAATGCTTTAGCTTCTTGTGCATTAGCAACTCATATAGGTATAGATAAAAATAGTATAATTAGTGTATTAAAATCATATATTGGATTACCTTATAGATGTCAGTGGATTGGTTCTTCAAATGGGATTAAATGGATTAATGATTCTAAATCTACAAATGTAGGTGCAACTATTTCTGCAGTTTTGAGTGTGAATGAATTAATAGTGGGGAAAATTATATTAATTATTGGTGGAGATAGTAAGAATGCTGATTTTTCTATTTTAAGTGAATACATAAAAAAGTATGTTCGAGTAATTATTATTATAGGAAAAGATGCAAATAAAATAAAATCAGTATTTTTAGGTATTGTACCAGTATGTTTAGTTTTTTCTTTAAAAAAAGCAATGATTGTTGCTAAGTCTAAAGCAAAATTTGGAGATGCAATTCTTTTTTCTCCAGCATGTTCTAGTTTGGATATGTTTCGTGATTTTAATCATAGGGGAGAAGTTTTTAATAAATTATTGGTTAAAATTTAATAATTTTATTGTTTGCAAAGATAAAATTCTGCAGTAATATTAGTTATATTTTTTTTGAAAATTTTATTTTTTATAGAAAAGTTTTTATTTGTAAAATAAATAGTATTTATAAATAAAGATTTATTCTTTTGATTAAGAATATTAATTTGAATTTGTTATTAATGTTTTAATTTTTTGTATAAGAATGGTTGATAATTTAATGTGTAATCAAGAATTACTATATTATAAAGCAGAAGAGTATTTAGATAATATAAATTTTTTTAAATATAAAAATATTCATTTTATTGGTATCGGTGGAATTGGTATGTCTGGAATTGCTAAGATTCTTTGTGAAAAAGGATATAATATTACTGGATCTGATCTCGAAGATAATCATATTATAAATTCTTTAAGATTATTAGGAATTAAAATTAGTATAGGTCATAAAGCAATTAATGTATTGAAAAGCGACTTAGTTGTTAAATCATCCGCTATTTCTATGGAAAATATTGAAATTAAATTTGCAATAAAATATGGAATTCCTATTATATCTAGAGGATTAATGCTTGCGAAATTATTATATTATCATTACAATATTATTGTATCTGGTTCTCATGGAAAAACTACCACTTCTGGTTTGATTATTAGTATATTTACTGAATGTAATATAGATATTAGTTTTGTAATTGGTGGTATATTAAATGTTTTGAACGTTAATGCAAAATTAGGTAAATCTAGATATTTTATTGCAGAAGCGGATGAAAGTGATGCATCTTTTTTATTTTTAAAACCAGATATAGCTGTTGTTACAAATATTGAGAAAGAGCATTTAGATAATTATTTTAATAATTTTAATAATTTAAGTAATACTTTTATAAATTTTATTAATAATGTTGTTCCAAGTTATGGTTTATCTATTATTTGTATAGATAATAAAGAAATTAAGAGGAAATTATTAAAAATAAATGGATATATAAGAACTTATGGATTTTCTAAAGATGCCGATTATAGAGCGTGTAATTGGGTTCAAATAGGATTGTTTAGTCATTTTACAGTGCATAGACCAAAACCTTTTTGTTCTTTAAGAGTAAAAATTATTTTACCAGGTAGGCATAATGTTTTGAATGTTTTGGCGTCTATTGCTGTTTCTACAGAGATTGGAATTAATGATAAGTATATTATTAATGGATTATTAAAATTTAAAGGAGTAAATAGACGTTTTCATATTCTTGGTAAGTGCCAATTTAAAAATGGAGAAGCACTTATAATTAGTGATTATGGTCATCATCCTAATGAGATTTTATCTACTATTAACGCAATACGTTCTGTTTGGCCTAATAAGAGATTAATTCATGTATTTCAACCTCATCGTTATAGTAGGTTAAAATTGTTATTTTCAGAATTTGTTAATGTTTTAGCTTTATCAGAGGAATTGTTTTTATTAAATGTATTTAGTTTAAATGAAAATTTTATTAATTGTGTAGATAGTAAAGATTTGTTAGATAATATAAGACAACGTTTTTTAAATTACAAAGTTACATTAATAAATAATGATGAAATATTTTTATATTTAAATTTATCTGTTAATGATGGAGATATTATTTTAATGCAAGGTGCTGGAAATATTCATTATTTAGCTTTAAATTTATTAAATTTACATAATTGATTGGTATGGTTCATACTTGTAATAATAATTTTCCATTTTATGGAAAATTATTTATTAATATAAATTTATCTCGGTTTACTACGTTTAAAATAGGTGGTATGGCTAACAGATTATATAAGCCAATTAATATTTATGATTTAATTGTTTTTTTTAAAAATTTATCTTTAGATGAACCGTTATTGTGGATAGGATCTGGAAGTAATATTCTTATTCATGATGATGGTTTTTTAGGAACGGTTATTGTTACAAAAAAATGTTTGAATAATATTTTTTTATTAGATGATAAATGTGTATATGTTGAAGCCGGAGTTTCTTGTACGAAATTAGTTTCGTTTTGTGTAAAGCAGAATTTTTCTGGTATAGAATTTTTATCTGGTATACCTGGTACAATAGGTGGAGCATTAAATATGAATGCTGGATGTTTTAATCAGAATATATGGTCTTTTGTAGTATCTGTAGAAATTCTTAATCGTTGTGGTGTACGTTCTATTCGTTATCCGTCAGATTTTATAATTTCATATCGTTGTGTTACTGGATTAGATGTAGATGAATGGTTTGTTTCTGCAATTTTTAGTTTTTCAAAAGGAGAAAAAAAAAAATCAATTGATAAAATTAAAAGATTTTTATCTTATAAAAGGAAAGTTCAACCAATTAAAGAGTATAATTGTGGTTCTATATTTAAAAATCCTAGTAATGATATTTCTGCTGGTTATTTAATTGAATCATGTAATTTAAAAGGAAAAAAAATTGGTGGAGCAATGGTTTCAAATAAACATGCTAATTTTATTGTAAATTATAATGGCAATGCTTCATTTAAAGATGTTAAAAAATTGATAAATATTATTAAATATACTGTATGGAAGAAAAAAAATATTAAGTTAGAAACTGAAGTTCATATATTGGATAATAAATAAAATGAGTTCTTTAATTTTGAAAATTATTTTAATTTATGGAGGAAAGTCTGTAGAACATGAAGTTTCTTTATCTTCTGCTGCTTCAGTGCTGTCAAATTTAAATAGAGAAAAGTATGAAATTATACCTATTGCCATAGATAAAACAGGATGTTTTTTTATCAATGATTATAATGAGTTGTTAAAATTTAAAGATAAACTTCCAGTTAAGACATTTAAATCAAAAATTTTATCTAGTTTTATGAAAAATGGAAATTTATTTATTGATGCAGATGTGGTTTTTCCTATTATACATGGTTCATTTTATGAAAATGGTTCATTACAAGGTTTATTGGAGTTGTCTGAAGTGGCTTATGTTGGTAATAATGTTAAATCTTCATCGATTAGTATGGATAAAGATTTAGCAAAACGCATTGTATGTGATAATACAATAAAATGTGCTCGTTATAGGGTTATTTCTTTTCGTACAAGTTTTAAAGAACGAATTGTATTCTATAAAAAGTTAATTAGTGAATTAAATTTTCCTTTATTTGTTAAACCATGTTCTTTGGGATCTAGTATAGGTGTTGCAAAAGTAGAAAGTTTTGATCAATTGGTTTTTGCTGTTAATAGCGCATTTAATTATGATGAAAATGTAATAATAGAGGAGTGTATTTTGGGGAGAGAAATAGAGATTGCTGTTTTAGAAAACAGATTTTCTATTAATCCAATTGTAAGTGTACCTGGAGAAATTCATATTAATCATCCTGATAATTTCTATTCTTATTCTGCAAAGTATTTAGATACTGATTTTATTGAATTGTGTATTCCTGCTAATTTGAATTATAAATTAATAAAAAAAGTACAATATTTTGCTAAAGAGATTTTTATTCGTTTAAAATGTAATGGAATGGCTCGTATTGATTTTTTTGTAACAGATGAAAATGAAGAAATTTATTTTAATGAAATTAATACTATACCTGGATTTACAAAAGTTAGTATGTATCCAAAAATGTGGGAAATGAGTGGTTTATGTTATACAAAGTTACTTGATGAATTAATTGAACTTGCAATTATTAAGAAAAATAATTCTGATAGATTGATTAGAAGTTAAAATTTTATTTATTTATTAAATGTATTTAATTTTATTAGTAAACATAAGATTTTATATAAGGTATAAATATTATTTTTTTTTAAAGATATTTTAGTATTTTTTAGTTTTAAATTAAGTTATGATTAATAAGGAATAATATTTAGTAATAAAATATTTTGTTTTTTTAAATAATTATTAAATTTTGTATTTGTTAAATATTTTTAAATTTAATTTATAAAAGGTATTATCATTATTTTTTAATTTAAAGGAGGGGAAATTGTTTGAATTAATGGAAACAAAAAAAGATAATATAATTATTAAAGTTATAGGCGTTGGTGGTGGTGGTGGAAATGCTATAAATTATATGATTAGTAAAAATTTTAGTAAAAATAATATTGAATTTATTTATGCTAATACAGATAAACAAGCTTTAAAAAATTCTAATGTAAAAATTCAAATTCAATTAGGAGAAACTTTATCAAATGGATTTGGTGCTGGATCAAACCCTAATGTTGGTCGAGAATCAGCAAATGAAAGTAAAGATAAAATTAAAGAAATTTTATTTGGTTCAGATATGGTATTTATTACTGCTGGAATGGGTGGAGGAACTGGAACTGGTGCATCTCCTGTATTTGCTCAAATTTCTAAGGAGTTGGGAATTTTGACTGTTGCTGTTGTTACTAAGCCGTTTTTATTTGAAGGAAAGCAAAGATCGTTAATTGCTGAAGATGGAATTTATCAATTAAGTAAGTATGTTGATTCATTGATTGTTATACCAAACAGTAGATTAATTACGGTTCTTGGAAAAAAAATTACTTTAATTAATGCCTTTAAAGTTATTAATGATATTTTGTTTAGAGCAGTAAAAGGTATTTCTGATTTAATTATTAAACCTGGATTGATTAATGTTGATTTCGCTGATATTCGTACTGTTATGTCTAAAAATGGTATAGCAATGATAGGCACAGGAAGTGCTTTTGGAGATGATAGGGCTTGTAGAGCAGCAGAATCAGCTATTTCTTCTCCATTTCTTGAAGGTACAAATTTTTCAGGGGCTCGTGGAATATTGGTAAATATTACTTCCAATGAAAGTATATCTATTGGTGAGTTTCAAGAGGTTGGTGATATAGTAAGAGAATTTGTTCTTGATGATGCAACTATGATAATTGGTTCTGTTATTGACGAAGCAGTAAAGGAAGAGATTATAGTGACGGTTATTATCACTGGTCTTAATAATTATTTTTATATGGATAAATATCAACATAATAATATGTTATTTAATTTTTCAAGAAAAAACTTTATTGGTTTATCTCGGAACAATAGTAGTGTTTTTGAGTTTTGTAAGTTAGATAATACTTTATCGTCTAAGTTTAGAAAGAATAATTTACGTGAAGTAACAAAATTGAACGGAGATTTAATTTCCAATGAAAGAGATTCTTTAGATATTCCAAATTTTTTAAGAAAAAAAGACGAGAAATCAGAATGATTAAAATGTTATATAAAATTTGTAAAGATATTTATAACTATATAGGATTATTTTTTTGTGGGATAAAATATTTTTATCTATGTTTGATTATTCGTATGAAAAATATAATATGTATTTAAGAAAGTTTTTTTGAATATTTATTGTTAATAGTAGTGGTGTTTTAAGTGTTAAATATTTTATTTAATTATTATTAAAGGAAATTATTATATTTTTGAATATTTTTAGAAAGTAAAATAAACTATTTTTAGCTTTATATTTTAAGATGTAGATATTAATAATTTTATATAATGGAGATAGTATTATTATATGGCTGTTAGAGATATAATGTATTGTGTTAAAAATGATGAACAGTTAAGAAGAGTTTCTAAGCCAGTTTTGAATTTTAATGATTCTTTACAAATTTTGATTGAAGATATGTTTGAGACTATGTATAAGTTTAATGGAATTGGTTTATCTGCTCCTCAAGTTGGAAAAAATATTAGATTATTTGTTGTAGATATTTTTAAAAAAAAAGGTGATCAGTTTGTATTAATTAATCCTGAGATTATCAAATCTAAAGGTATAACAGATTCTTATGAAGGTTGTTTGTCCATTCCTGGAGTTCATGCATGGATTGTTAGATCAAAAGAGATAACTGTTCGTGCATTAGATCGATTTGGTGTTTATTTTGAAAAAAGTGTTAATGGTTTATTAGCAGAATGTTTTCAACATGAAATTGATCATTTAGATGGAAAATTATTTATAGATTTTCTTTCTCCATTAAAACAATTTCTTGTGAGAAAGAAAATAAAAAATATACTAAAAAATAGTAAAAAATATTTGTGATAGTATAATTTTTTAATTATAAGGATTGTTTTTTTGAAAGTTATATTTGCTGCCACTGGTAATTTTGCTTTACCTTGTATAAGGCTTATACATAAATCGGATTTTTTTAAAATAGTTGGAATATATACTCAACCAGATAGTCATTCGGGAAGGGGTAGA
Source organism: Candidatus Legionella polyplacis (assembly GCF_037013735.1). Classification (NCBI taxonomy): domain Bacteria; kingdom Pseudomonadati; phylum Pseudomonadota; class Gammaproteobacteria; order Legionellales; family Legionellaceae; genus Legionella; species Candidatus Legionella polyplacis. The sequence continues at coordinate 178,433 of NZ_CP135136.1, read as the reverse complement.
AAATTAAGAATGTCTGATATTAAGAAATGGGCTTTGGAGTATCAATATCCTATATATCAACCAAAAAATTTTAAGGATCATTTAGTTATTAATGAAATGAGAAATTTAAATTCTGATGTGCTGATTGTATCAGCATATGGTAATATTCTACCTTTAGAAGTTTTAAATATACCAAGGTTTGGTTGTATTAATATTCATCCCTCTTTGTTACCTAGGTGGAGGGGTGCATCTCCTGTGGAATATGCTTTATTATATGGAGATAAAAAATCTGGTGTTACATTCATAAAAATGGATTTAGGAATAGATACTGGTGATATTTTATATAGAAAATGTTGTCCGATCTTTTTAGAAGATACTGCTTATTCTTTAGGGATTCGTTTATCTAAATTAGCAGAATCTATGTTATTAGATGTTCTTAATCTTATAATAAAAAAGAAAATAGTTACAAAAAAACAGCGTGAATGTTATGCGACTTATTCTAAGAAAATAAAAAAAATTGATGCAATAATTGATTGGAATAAATCGGCTTTAGAGATTAGAAATAAGATTAGGGCGTTAAATCCAAAACCTGTAGCACATACTCATGCTGTATTATATAACAATAAGTTTAATATAGATTATAAATTATTAATAAAGATTTATTGTGCAGATATAAATAGTAATTTAATGTCAATATATGGTAAAAAACCAGGAACTATTATTGCAATAAATAAAAGTTGGATAGAAGTTTGTACAGGTTTTGGTAGTTTATTAATAAAAGAATTACAATTTCCTGGATCTAAAGTGATGAAAGTAAATAGTTGGTTGAATTCTAATCGTTTTAAACTTTATGAGGGTTTGCTTTTGGAATGAATAATTTTAGATTAGAGTCATATTTAGTTTTGTTAAAAGTCTTAAAAAATAAGTTGACACTTAATTTTTTAATTAAAAACAGAAATATTTCTTCTTTATCTAAAGAAATTTGCTTTGGTGTATGTAGGCAGTATTATAGATTGAATGTTTTAATTAATTTTTTTTTAAGGAAACGTATTAGATTTATAGAGATTTTAATTGTATTGTTAATTGGTATATATCAATTACGATATATGAAGAAAGCATCTAATTATATTGTGATAAAAGAAAGTTTGTTGCTACTAGATTTAATAAATAAATCATGGGCAAAAAGCTTGGTAAATGCTATATTAAATCAATATTGTACTTATGTAGATAAATTATATTTAGAAAATAATAATGATTTTATTTTTAATCATCCAAACTGGTATATACAAGAAATACAAAAAGATTGGCCATTAAATTGGATTCAGATTTTGAAAGCAAATGATTGTCATCCTCCAATGAGTTTGCGTGTTAATAAAATGTTTATTAATAGGGAAAAGTATTTGTATTTTTTAAGAAAAAAAAATATAAGCGGCTTTCCTCATATGTATTCCTCTGTTGGTATTACTTTAGGTACAGCTTGTAGCATTAAGGATTTACCTTATTTTCGAGAAGGATATGTTTCGGTGCAAGATGAATCTGCACAAATGGCTGTTTCTTTGCTATCTTTGAAACCAGGTTTAAGAGTACTTGATGCTTGTTGTGCTCCTGGTGGTAAACTTAGTCATATTTTAGAAACTGAATCAGAATTATTAAATTGTGTAGCAGTTGATTGTAGTCATAATGGTTTAAATAAAGTTAAAGAAAATTTATTACGTTTGCAATTAAAAGCTACTGTAATAAAAGCAAATGTATTAAATTTAAAAAATTGGTGGGATGGAAAGTATTTTGACCGTATTCTTTTGGATGTTCCGTGCTCTTCTACAGGTGTTATTCGTAGATGTCCTGATGTCAAAATATTACGTACAAAGAAGGAAGTATTATTTATGAGTTCTTTACAAAAACGTTTTTTAAAAACTTTATGGTCTTTGCTTAGTTTTAATGGAATATTGGTGTATGTTACCTGTTCGATATTAAAAAAAGAAAATGAAGAAGTAATTAAAGATTTTTTAAAGAATAATAATAATTGTGTAATTTGCAAAAAAAATATTTCTTGGGGAATAGATACTGGATATGGTTGGCAAATTTTACCTGGGATTAATAATCAGGATGGATTTTTTTATAGTGTTTTAAAGAAAAAGAATAATTAAATATTTTTATTATTAAAAAAAATTTTTATTAGCAATAAAAATTGTATCAGATATTATTTTTTATCTATGTTTAGATAAAGTAATGTTTATGTTATAATTGGTATTATTTTTTATTTTGTTCTACAAACATATTCTTTTGTTCTTGTATCAATTTTTATAAAATCTCCTTTTTGTATAAAATTAGGTACGCGTATTTTTAATCCTGTTTCTAATATTGCTATTTTATTTCCATTTTTTGATATTTGATTCTTAAAATTTGGATTAGTTTCTGTTACGAAAAAATTTATAAAGTTAGGAGCGACGATATGTATAGGATTTTTATTCCATAATGTTAAAGTATATATTTCCTCTTCTTTAAGCCAAATTTCTATATTAGATATGTCGTTTTTTTTTAGCTCATATTGCTCAAAGTTATTAATGTTTATAAAATTCCATGCATGTAAATGTTGATATAGATATTGTACATTAACTTCAATAATATTAGCTACTGGTAATTTTTCTCCAGCTTTATATGTACGTTCGATAATTTGATTATTTTTTAAATTTCGAATTTTTATACGTACGAATGCTTGTCCTTTTCCTGGTTTTATAAAATGACTTTCAATGACAATATATGGATTGTTGTCAACAATGATTTTTGTACCAATTTTAAATTTATTGGTATGATAGTTAATCATTAGATTTAATTTTTAAATATTATTTGTTAATATAAGTATTTTTAAAAAATTAGATATTATAGGATAACTTGATTTTGGAGAGATGGCAAAAAGTTTTATCAAAAAGTTTTTTTAAAGTACAAGAATTATTAAAATTTTTATCACTTCCTGTTGATATTGGAAATTTGGAAGCAGAAAAAAAATTTAAGACTAGAGTTCCTTTAAGTTTTGCATTGCGTATAAAAAAACGTAGTTTTAAAGATCCTATTTTACTTCAAGTTTTAGCTGTAAAAAAAGAATTGAAAGAAAAACTAAATTATGTTAAGGATCCTTTAAAGGAAATAAATATTAATGTTAAAAAAGGTCTTTTACATAAGTATTATGGACGTGTTTTGTTAATTTTGACTGGTTCTTGTGCAGTTAATTGTCGTTATTGTTTTAGAAAGTATTTTCCTTATAGAAATAATACGTTGCAAACTCGTAAATGGGATTCTGTATTGGATTACATAAATAGAAATCGTTCTATTAATGAAGTTATATTAAGTGGTGGAGATCCATTACTAGTATCAAACAAGGTATTATTTAATTTATTTGATAAATTAAACAATATTGATCATTTAAAAATTATTAGAATTCATACTAGGATTCCTGTGGTTTTTCCGGAACGTATTGATAAGAGTTTTTTAGAGATATTATATAAGATTCGTTTGCAGAAAGTTATTGTTTTACATATTAATCATCCGCAAGAATTGAATAATTCAATTTTGAATGTATGTGTATATTTAAGGAGTGTAGGTTGTTATTTATATAATCAATCAGTTTTATTAAAAAATATTAATAATGATGTTAATATTTTAGTGAAATTAAGTTATTGTTTATTTTCTTTTGGAATTTTACCGTATTATTTACATCTATTGGATAAGGTTAAAGGAATATCACATTTTGATATACCTATAGATGAAGCAAAGTTTATATATAGAGAATTACAAAAAAAGTTACCTGGATATCTTGTTCCTAAATTGGTTTATGAAAACCCTGAATGTTTAAATAAAGTATTAATTTCATAAATTTTACATATAAGTTATTGTTTTTTTTGTGTTGTTTTTTATAACTTGATAAGTTATTTTAGTTTTATGAATTAAGATATTGATTATAAGGATAATAAAATGTGTTTTATAGATAATAAAGATAATAAGATGTGTTTTTTTATATAATTTTTTTTAATAATTGTAATTAGTGATTTTATATATATAAAGAATGTTATAATGGGTTGTAATATTAAATTTAGTATTTTATGTTAAAAATTTTAAAAGGAATTAGAATAAGTAACATTGAACGTTAAAAATTAATTATTTTATTTATAGTATATATATTAAAATATATTGATTTATTTTAAATGAATAAATTTATTTTGGGTTTATAAATTTTAATAATTTAGTTAGATATTTATTGTTTAAGATCGAAGATAAATTTTATATAAGAGATAGTGAGTTTTCTTTTTATTTTATTATTTTAAAGTGATGAATATTTAATATTTTTAGTGGTGTATTATTAATATATATAAATTAGTATTTATTCTTATTTTTGAATTAATAATTTTTTATTAAATTTATCTTTTCAAAGGTTTTTTCAATAAAGATTTATTCTATAATTAACAAAATTTGAAATATAATGTTTATATATTTAAAAAAAAAATTTTTTATTTTTAATAAAATAAATTTTATGATTAGTATGATTGCGGTTATTGATGAAAAAGGAGGTTTAGGAATAAATAATAATTTATTATGTCATTTACCTGATGATCTTAAAATTTTTAAACAAATTACAATGGGATTACCTGTGATAATGGGAAGAAATACATTTATTTCAATAGGAAAAAAACCATTAGTAGGAAGATTAAATTTAGTTTTAACTAATAAAAATTTTAATTTTTATAAAAGTAAGTATCAAAAAAGTAATGTTAAAGTTTTAAATTCTTTAGAGGATACATTAAATGTAGTAAAATCTTATAAAGAATCTGTAGTTATTGGTGGAGCTATAGTATATAAAAATTTTTTTCCATTTGTTTCAAAAATTTATTTAACTATTATACATAATGTTTTTAAAGCTGATGTTTATTTTCCTAAATTTGATATAAATAATTGGAAGATTAATAATAAAATATTAAAATTAAAAGATGATTTTAATCCATTTGATTTTACTTTTTATTGTTATGTAAAAAGATAAATTTGATTATGCATTGAAATATGAAATTTATACAAATAATATTTATAAAATAAATTGTATTTAAAAAATATTTTAGATATGTTATTAGTAGTAATATATTTTTATATAAAAGCTTTAAACTAATTATTATATGAAATTTATTTTTTAATAATATTTTTTTATATATATGGGTCTGTAGCTCATTTTGGTAGAGCACACCCCTGATAAGGGTGAGGTAAGTGGTTCAAATCCACTCAGACCCAGAATAATTTTTGTGTTAGTATTATTATTTAAATATATATTTATACTTTTATAAAGTATTAATAGTGTTTTTATTAATTAAGGTTTTAAAAGTTTAATATTTTTTAGTTAACTTAAATTTATAAAAGAAACGAAATTTAGCTTTTTTTGTAAAAATTTATAAATAATTGATAAAAATAGTGGTGTTTAGAGTAAAATTTTATGCTATAATCAGTAGAATTGTTTTTTATATTTTTGTTGTGCTGATATAGCTTAATTGGTAGAGCAACTGATTTGTAATCAGTAGGTTCCAGGTTCAATTCCTGGTGTCAGCATGTAACTTTAGTTCATTTATTATTTTTTTTCAATGCGTTATTTATATTGATTTTGATAAATAGAAATTTTTTTATTTATATTATTGTGTGATTTTTAATTATTTTATGTATTCTGGAGGGGTTCCCGAGTGGTTAAAGGGATCAGACTGTAAATCTGACGACTCAATGTCTTCGAAGGTTCGAATCCTTCCCCCTCCATGTTTTGCTTTGTATAATTTGGATCTATATAGAATTAAAATAAAATATATTATTTAAAGTTTTATATTATAAAGAATATTTTGCGGGCGTAATTCAATGGTAGAATCTTAGCCTTCCAAGCTAATAATGTGGGTTCGATTCCCATCGCCCGCTTTTTTATTTATTACTTTATTTTATTTTATTTTTATTAAAAATAGTAGTTTACATAATGCCCACATAGCTTAGTGGTAGAGCGCTTCCTTGGTATGGAAGAGGTCGTTGGTTCGATTCCAGTTGTGGGCATGTATTTTATTATTTTAAAATATTTAGTATATGTTTTAATTAAAATTAAATTTTGCTTTTATATTTTGATTTAATATGTTTACGAAATGTTAAAATTTAAATAATTTTAATTATTTGTATACATATAAGGTATGCAAATGTTTTATGTTAATAATTAATATAATAAAAGAGATTATGTATATATAAAATCGTATTATGAGTTAACACAAATTTTGTTTTTTAGATGTTTTATTGTTTAAATTTGTATTTTTTAAAATTTTAGAATGAATAATTGAAAAATTATAAGTATAATTTTATTATGTTATAATATGGATGTATTGCTTATTTTTATACTATAAAAGTTAGTTTTTTGACTATATAATTATTTTTTTTGATATATAATTAGTAATATATTAAGAATTTAATTTTATTATTTAGATAATATAAAAATATTAATAATGTGGATGTGTGTTATTAGTTTTGGTTTTTATAGGTAGAAATATTAAATATTTTTTTGATGGAGAATTTTAAATATTAATAGGTCAGTAGCTCAAATAGGAAGAGTAACGGTCTCCAAAACCGTGGGTTGTGGGTTCGATTCCCTCCTGACCTGTATTTAGTAATTTGAGAGTATAGTGAAATATTTGAATACATTATTTAAAAGAAATATAAGAGTTTTGTTGTGGGTTGTTTGTTTTATAGTGAATATAATGTTTTTTTATGTTGCTTGTGTAAATTATGTATATTATGCTAAATTGATAATAGGTTTTTTAAGTTTGTTTTATACTATTTTTGTATTTATATCTTCTGTTCAGGGAAGATTAATTTTAAAGTTTGTTAAGGAGGCAAAGATTGAATTATATAAAGTTGTATGGCCAAATAGATCAGAGACGTCTAAACTAGTGTTAGTTGTTATTGTTATTATTTTTTTTGCTTCTTTATTTTTTTGGTTTATAGATTCTATAATTATTTGGTTAGTTTCTAAATTAATATATTTGGGTTGATAAAATATAGTGGAAAACAATGAAAATCTTAAAAAATGGTATGTAGTGCATGTATATTCTGGATTTGAAAGGTTGGTAATGAAAGAGATAAAATCTAAGATAAAACAATTTTGTTTGGAGGATAAAATAAGCAATGTTGTAGTTCCTTCAGAGGAAGTTGTTGAGATGAGATTTGGGAAAAAAAGAAGAAGTACACGTAAATTTTTCCCTGGATATGTATTGGTTTGTATGATTATGGAAGATAAAACTAGAAATGTTATTCGTGAAATTCCTAGAGTTTTAGGTTTTATTGGAGGAACAAGAAATTCTAGCATGGGAATAGAAAAATGGCCTACTCCAATTTCTGACAAAGAAGTTGAGGTAGTTTTACAACGTATAGAGGATGGAGTTAGTAAGCCTAGACCAAAAATTTTGTTTGAATCTGGTGAGCTTGTTCGTATAAAGGATGGTCCTTTTATTGATTTTAATGGGGTAGTGGAAGAAGTTAATTATGAAAAGAGTCGTTTAAGGGTTGCTGTTTTAATATTTGGAAGATCTACACCTGTAGATTTAGAATTTAGTCAAGTTGAAAAGACTTAAAATTTTTAGTTTTATTTAATATAAATTTATTTTTTTTGATAAAAGTATTATACTACTTGATTAATAGAACTTAAAGAGATTTATTTTTTATATAATTAATGTTAAAAATAGTATTTTTATTGTTTTTTTGTTAATTTATTACGTTTTTAGTTAAAATATTGTATTTTTAGTTTTAATTTGTAGTTAAAAGGAAAATATTATAATGTCTAAAAATATTGAATCAGTAGTTAAGCTGCAAATACCTGCTGGAAAAGCAACACCTGCACCACCTGTTGGTCCTGCTTTAGGTCAGCATAGGGTTAATATTATTGAGTTTTGTAAGCAATTTAATGAATCTACTAAAAGTGTGAAATTAGGATTAATTGTTCCCGTTGTAATTAAGATTTATTCTGATCGTAGTTTTGATTATGTTATAAAATCTCCTCCTGTTTCAGTTCTTATTAAAGAAGAATTAGGTATAGATAAAGGTTCTAATGCATCCAATAGTAAGAAAGTTGGAAGTTTGAGTTATGTTCAACTTAAAAAGATAGCTTCTATAAAAGCAAGTGATTTGACAGCATCTAATTTGGAATCTGCTATTAATTGTATAAAAGGAACAGCAAAAAGTATGGGAATAGATGTAGATAAAAATTTGAATTGAATAAGGAAGATTTATAAAGTTTATTATGGCAAAAATAAGTAAAAAAAGAAAAGATATTAATAAATTGATTAGCTATAATTCTACCTATAAGATAGATGATGCTATTAAGTTTCTTAAAAGATTTTCAAGTAAAAAATTTGAAGAGAGTGTGGATTTATCTATTAATTTAAATATAGATGCTAAAAATTCTGAGCATTTTATTAAATCATCGATATGTGTGCCACATGGTTTAGGGAAAGTATTTCGTGTTGCTGTTTTTGCTCAAGGAGATAAGTTAATTGAAGCTAAAAATTCGGGTGCTGATGCATTTGGATTTGAAGATTTATTTAAAGAAATAAGAGATGGAAATTTAGATTTTGATATTGTTATTTCTACTCCGGATTCAATGAGTTTAGTTAAAAAACTAGGTAAGATATTAGGGCCAAAAGGATTGATGCCAAATATTAAAATGGGTACTATTACTAATGATGTAGGTAGAGCTGTGTTAAATGCAAAATCTGGACAAGTTCGTTATAAGGCTGATAAATATGGTATCATTCATTGTAAAATTGGAAAGATTACTTTTTCTTACGAAGAGTTATTAGAAAACATTAATGCATTAATATTTGATTTAAAGAAAAATAAGCCTTTATCAGTAAGAGGTAATTTTTTTAAAAAAATATTTTTATCAACTACTATGGGTCCTGGTTTATCTATTGATATTAGTACGTTAATTAAATAAATATTTAATATTGAAAAATGTAAATTATTTTTTTAAGAGTTTGGTTAATATCAAATTAGAAGTATTTTAAATTTTGAGGATTGTAATTTATGTTATTAACTTTAGATAAAAAGAAAGATATAGTTAAAGAGATTGTTAAAATTTTTTCCAAGGTTTTTTCAATTGCTTTAATAGATTTTTATGGATTAAACTCAAATCAAATGAATGAATTACGATATAAAGCTCGCAATTTTGGAGTTTACGTACGTGTAATTCGTAATACTTTGTTGTATAGATCATTTAAAGAAATGAATTTAAGCCATTTAAATTTTAGTTTGGTGAATTCTACTTGTTTTATTTATTCAAAAACATCATATAGAGATGTAGCTAAATTATTAACAGAGTTAGTTGAAAAATTTGATAAAATTAAAATTAAATTATTTATGGTAAATGGGTTAGTTTATAGTTGTGAAAAATTAAATTTTTTTGCAAATCTTCCTAGTTTTAAAGAAGCAATTATTAATTTTTTGTATTTGATAAAAGCTCCTATTAATAGGATTTTAAAGATATTTTATTTAATCTTATTAAGATTGTTTAAGATTTTATATTTGGTTAAAGATATTAAAGAAAATAGTATTTTAGTTATATAAAAAATTAGTATTTTTAGTTAATTATTAATAATTTTGTGTTTATGTTTGTTTTTTAGTAAGGAGAATTAAAAATGACAATATCAAAAGATGAGGTTCTTGAAGCAATATCTAATATGTCTGTAATGGATGTTATGGATTTAATTCATGCTATGGAAAAGAAATTTGATATTTCTTCTTCATCTGTAGTTTCTGTATCAGATAAATTAAAAGAAGAAAAAAAAACTGAAGTTGTGGAAGAAAAAACTATGTTTGATGTTGTTATGACTAGTTTTGGATCTAATAAAATTTCTGTTATTAAAGTTATTAGGGAAATTACAGGTCTTGGCTTAAGAGAAGCTAAAGATTTAGTAGAAAAAGTTCCTTCTATAGTAAAGAATAATTTATCTAACAATGAATCTTTAGATATTAAAAAAAAATTGGAGGATGTTGGAGCTTCTGTAGAAATAAAATAATGTTATTTGTATGAATGGTTTTTTTATTTGGTTTATATTTGAATATTTTGTGTTTGTGTATTTTTAAGAGGGTATTTCTATATGATGAAATCCAAAAATTTTAGTTTTTTGTTTTCAAAAGAAGAAAATAAAATTAAATATTCTTATGCTGAGAAGAAAAGATTTAGAAAGAGTTTTGCAAAGCAGTTTGATATGTTGGATATTCCTCATCTTCTTGATATTCAGATAAAATCTTATAAAGATTTTTTACAAATTGATAAACCTATTGATAAACTAAAAAATACAGGTTTACATGCTGCTTTTTTATCGGTGTTTCCAATTGATAGTTATTCTGGGAATATAAGATTAGAATATATTAGTTATAAATTAGGTGAACCTAATTTTAATGTTTATGAATGTAAATCTCGCGGATTAACGTATTCTTCATCTTTAAGAGCACGGATAAGATTGATTGTATTTGATAAAGATGTTTCTGATAATAATAGTAGAAGTATTAAAGATATAAGAGAACAGGATGTTTTTATGGGAGATATACCATTGATGACAGATGTTGGTACGTTTGTAATTAATGGTACAGAAAGAGTAGTTGTGTCTCAACTTCATAGATCTCCTGGAGTTATTTTTGAACATGATAAAGGAAAGACTCATTCTTCAGGAAAAATATTATATTCCGCTCGTATTATTCCTTATCGTGGTTCTTGGTTAGATTTTGAATTTGATCCTAAAGATTGTCTTTTTGTTAGAATTGATAGAAGAAGAAAATTTCCTGTTACGATTTTATTAAAAGCATTAGGTTATAGTAGTAAAGATATATTAAAAGAGTTTTTTAAATTTATTATTTGTGAATATAAAAATGATGTATTTTATATACATTTGATGCCTAAATGGTTAAAGGGGGAAATTGCATTTTTTGATATTACAGTTCCTGGAACTGAAAATATTATTGTAAAGAGTGGTCGTCGTATTACAGCTAATCATGTTAAAATCATGGAAGAGAATAATATTCAATATTTAATAGTTCCTAAAGAGTATTTATTGGGAAAGATTTTGGCTGATGTTATCGTTAATGTCTTTAAAAAAGATGAAATATTAGCTATGCCTAATGATGAGATAACTATAGATTTATTAGATAAAATTATAGAATATAATATATGTAGTTTTAGCATATTGTATGTAAATGATTTAGATCATGGACCATATATTTCTGATACATTAAAAATTGATACGACTTATAGTCAGTCTGAAGCATTAGTTGAAATTTATCGTATGATGAGACCTGGAGAACCTCCAACAAAAGAGGCTGCTGAATCTTTATTTAAAAATCTTTTTTTCGTTGAAGATAGATATGATTTATCTTTAGTTGGTCGCATGAAATTTAATCGACGCTTAGGGAAAAAAAGTAATTTAGGGTTAAATACTTTAACTAAAGAAGATATTTTATTGGTTATTAAAACTCTTATAGATATTAGAAATGGAATTGGTATGGTTGATGATATTGATCATTTAGGAAATCGTAGGGTAAGAAGTGTTGGAGAAATGACTGAAAATCAGTTTCGTATAGGATTGATAAGAGTAGAAAGATCAATTCGAGAACGTTTAGGTTTGATAGATATTGATAATGTTATGCCTCAAGATTTAATTAATGCTAAACCAATATCTGCTGCAATCAAAGAATTTTATGGTTCTAGTCAATTATCTCAATTTATGGATCAAGTTAATCCATTATCTGGAATAACACACAAGCGTCGTGTTTCTGCTTTGGGCCCAGGAGGTTTAACTAGAGAAAGAGCTGGATTTGAAGTAAGAGATGTTCATACAACTCATTATGGTAGAGTTTGTCCAATTGAAACACCGGAGGGTCCGAATATTGGACTAATTAATTCTTTATCAGTGTATGCTAGAATTAATGATTATGGATTTATTGAAACTCCTTGTAGAAAAATTATTAATGGTTATGTAACTAATAGAATTGAGTATTTATCGGCAATTGAAGAAGTTGATCAATACATTGCTCAGTCCAATATAGAAATTAATAAAGATGGTTATATAATTTCAGATTTGGTTCCTTGTAGACATAAAAATGAATTTTTGTTAACTCATAGAGATAAGATAAATTATATGGATGTATCTCCAAAACAAATTGTGTCTGTAGCAGCTTCTCTTATTCCTTTTTTAGAGCATGATGATGCGAATAGAGCTTTGATGGGTTCTAATATGCAAAGACAGGCTGTTCCTACAATACAATCAGAAAAACCTTTAATAGGTACAGGAATGGAAAGAATAGTTGCTTCTGATTCTGGGGTTTCTGTAGTTGCAATAAGAAGTGGAATAGTTGATTTAGTTGATTCTTCTCGTATTGTTATTAGAGTAGATGATAGTGAAATTCCTTCAGAAGATTCCGGTGTGGATATTTATAATTTAATCAAATATTCTAGATCAAATCAAGATACTTGTATTAATCAAAGACCTATTGTTTTTAAAGGTGATTATGTTGAAAAAGGAGATATAATAGCAGATGGTCCTTGCACTGACATGGGTGAGCTTGCTTTAGGTCAAAATTTATTAGTAGCTTTTATGCCTTGGAATGGATATAACTTTGAGGATTCTATATTAATTTCTGAGCGCATAGTTCATGAAGATAGATTTACTTCAATTCATATAGAAGAGTTGTCGTGTATTGCTCGTGATACGAAATTAGGAATAGAAGAAATCACTTCTGATATACCTAATATTGGTGATTTTGCATTATCTAGATTGGATGAATCTGGAATAGTTTATGTTGGAGCAGAAGTAAGTGCTGGTGATATATTAGTTGGAAAAGTTACACCAAAGGGAGAATCTCAAATTACTCCAGAAGAAAAATTATTAAGGGCAATTTTTGGTGAGAAAGCTTCTGATGTGAAAGACACATCTTTGAGGGTTCCATCTGGAATGAGTGGTACTGTTATTGATGTTCAAATTTTTACAAGAGATGGTATGCAAAAAGATTTGAGATCTAAAATTATTGAAGAAGAACAGTTGATGAAAATTAGAAAAAATTTAAATGATGAGAAAAGGATAAGAGAAGAAAATATATATAGTAGAATACATAATTTATTAATTAGTAATAAAATAATTTCTGCTCCTGGAATACAATCTGGTATTGAGATTGATTCAATTCATTTAAAGAGTATTAATAGAGAAGATTGGATTAATATTATAGTGGAAAGTTTAGAGGTTAATAAACAAATTAAAAATCTTTTTAAACAATTATCTCTTTTAGATAAAGAGATAGAAAATCGTTTTTGTAAAAGTAGAAAAAAAATTATTCAAGGAGATGATTTAGCTCCAGGAATATTAAAAATTGTTAAGGTTTATTTAGCGGTAAAGCGAAGAGTTCAACCTGGAGATAAAATGGCTGGAAGACATGGAAATAAAGGGGTTATATCAGTTGTTGTTCCGGTTGAGGACATGCCATATATGGAAGATGGTACTCCTGTAGATATTATTTTAAATCCATTAGGAGTTCCTTCCAGAATGAATATTGGACAAGTTTTAGAAACTCATCTTGGATTTGCTTCTAGATTTATTGGTAAAAAGATTTCTGATCTTATTGATAATGGTTGTTCATTGAATGTTTTAAGGGATTTTTTAAATCAAGTATATAATAAACATAATAGAAAACCTATTAATTTAGATGAGTTGGATGATGATCAGATATTGACTTTATCAAATAATTTAAGGAATGGATTACCCATGTCTACTCCTGTTTTTGATGGAGCTACTGAGGATGAAATTAAATATATGTTAAATTTAGCTGGTTTACCTTCTAGTGGAAAGGTAATTCTTTATGATGGAAGAACCGGTAGAGCTTTTGATAATCCAGTTACAGTTGGTTATATGTATATATTAAAATTAAATCATTTAGTTGATGATAAAATGCATGCTCGTTCTACTGGATCTTATAGTTTAGTTACGCAACAACCTTTAGGAGGTAAAGCTCAGTTTGGTGGGCAACGTTTTGGAGAAATGGAGGTATGGGCTTTGGAAGCATATGGAGCTGCATATTCTTTACAAGAGATGCTTACAGTAAAATCAGATGATGTTTATGGTAGAACTAGAATATATAAAAATATTGTTGATGGAAATCATTATATGGATCCTGGAACACCTGAGTCATTTAATGTGTTATTAAAAGAAATCAGAGCTCTAGGTATTGATATTGAATTATCAAATGATTGAGATCATTTTTAATTTTTTCTATGTATTTTAATTTTAATATTTAGGATTTTATGGTTTTTAAGGTATATAAAATATAATGGATAATTTATTGAATTTTTTTAAAAAGCAGAATAATCAAAGTGAGGAGTTTGATAAGATTCGTATCTCTCTTGCTTCTCCTGATTTAATTCGTTCTTGGTCTTATGGTGAAGTTAAAAAACCTGAAACAATTAATTATAGGACGTTTAAGCCTGAGAGAGATGGTTTATTTTGTGCAAAAATTTTTGGTCCAGTTAAAGATTATGAGTGTTTATGTGGAAAATATAAAAGATTAAAGCATCGTGGAGTGGTTTGTGAAAAATGTGGAGTGGAACTTGCTTTATCTAAGGTGAGAAGGGAAAGAATGGGACATATAGAGTTAGCTAGTCCTGTTGCTCATATATGGTTTTTAAAATTACTTCCTTCAAGAATTGGATTATTGTTAGATATGACTTTACGTGATATTGAGAGAGTTCTTTATTTTGAATCATTTGTTGTAGTTGATTCTGGAATGACTTCACTGGAAAAAGGACAAATTTTGAATGATGAAGCATATTTAAACGCTATAGATAAGTATGGAGATGAGTTTGATGCTCGTATGGGTGCAGAGGCTATTCGTGATTTGTTACGGCAAATTGATATAGAAGAAGAAATTAAATTATTACGAAAAGAATTACCAAATATTAACTCTGAAACAAAAACAAGGAAATTAACTAAGAGATTAAAATTACTTGAAGCTTTTTATGAATCTAAAAATAAGCCAGAATGGATGGTTTTAGATGTTTTACCTGTTTTACCTCCAGATTTAAGACCATTAGTTCCTTTAGATGGTGGTCGTTTTGCTACTTCAGATTTAAATGATCTTTATAGAAGAGTTATTAATAGAAACAATAGACTTAAGAGATTACTTGATTTAAGTGCCCCAGATATAATAATTCGTAATGAAAGAAGAATGCTTCAAGAAGCGGTTGATGCGTTATTAGATAATGGACGTCGTGGTAGAGCAATAAATGGTTCAAATAAACGACCTTTAAAATCTTTAGCTGATATGATTAAGGGGAAACAAGGAAGATTTAGACAAAATTTATTAGGAAAGCGAGTGGATTATTCTGGTAGATCAGTTATTGTTGTTGGTCCTACTTTACGTTTACATCAATGTGGTCTACCTAAGAAGATGGCTTTAGAATTATTTAAACCGTTTATTTTTAGTAAATTAGAGTTTAGAGGGTTTGCAAGTACAATTAAGACAGCTAAGAGGATGGTTGAAAATGAAGATCCTGTAGTTTGGGATATTTTAGATGAGGTAATTAAGGAGCATCCTATTTTGTTAAATAGAGCTCCTACTTTACATAGATTAGGTATTCAGGCATTTGAACCAGTTTTAATAGAAGGGAAAGCTATTCAGCTTCATCCGTTGGTATGTACAGCTTATAATGCTGATTTTGATGGAGATCAAATGGCGGTCCATGTACCATTAACTCTTGAAGCTCAACTTGAGGCTAGAGTTTTAATGATGTCAACAAATAATATTTTATCCCCAGCTAATGGGGAGCCTATTATTGTTCCTAGTCAGGATGTGGTTTTAGGATTGTACTATTTAACCAGAGAGAGAATTTTAGCGAAAGGGGAGGGAAAAATCTTTTCTAATATACAGGAAGTTAAAAATTTTTATGAAGCTGGTTATATTGATCTTCATGCAAAGATAAAAGTTCGTATTTATTATAAAAATAGTAAAGTTAATGATTATGAATTGGTAGATACAACCGTAGGAAGGTCTATTCTTTTTGATATTTTGCCCGATGGAACTTCTTTTAGTTTAATAAATAAAACTATGACAAAAAAAGTTATTTTGAAAGTAGTGGATATTTGTTATCGTAAATTTGGATTGCAAAAAACTGTATTGTTTGCAGATAATTTAATGTATATGGGATTTAAGTATGCTACTAGAGCTGGTGCTTCTATTGGAATTGAAGATATGATTATTCCTAACGATAAAGCTTCTATTATTGATCAAGCTGATAAAGAAGTTCGTGAAATTGAATCTCAGTTTAGATCTGGACTAGTTACTAATGGAGAAAGATACAATAAGGTGGTTGATATTTGGTCTAAGGCAAATGAAGTTATAGCTAGATCTATGTTGTCTGAAATTGCTAAAGAAAGAATTTTAGATTCTGATGGAAATATGTTATTTCAAGAATCTTTTAATCCAATTTTTATGATGGCAGATTCTGGAGCTAGAGGTTCAGCTGCTCAAATTCGTCAACTTGCTGGAATGAGAGGATTAATGGCTGCTCCTGATGGCTCTATAATTGAAACACCGATCACTGCTAATTTTAGAGAGGGACTTAATGTTTTTCAATATTTTATATCTACACATGGTGCGAGGAAAGGATTGGCAGATACTGCGTTAAAGACTGCTAATTCTGGTTATTTAACAAGAAGATTGGTAGATGTTGCACAAGATGTAGTTATAACTGAATTAGATTGTGGTACAAAAAAAGGTATTTTAATGCATTCTTTAATAGAAGGTGGAGATATAGTAGAGCCTTTACGAGAGCGAGTATTAGGTAGAGTACTTGCATCTGATGTTTATATAGATGATAAAAAAGTTCCTTATATTGTTTCTGGAACTTTATTGGATGAAATTTTAGTTGAAAAGATTGATAAATTTGGTATAGATCAGATTATGGTTAGGTCTCCTATTACTTGTGAAACTAGGTTCGGTCTTTGTGCAAAGTGTTATGGTCGTGATTTAGCTAGAGGTCATTTAGTTAATACTGGAGAGGCTGTTGGTATTATTGCTGCTCAATCTATCGGAGAGCCAGGAACACAGTTGACCATGCGTACTTTCCATATTGGTGGAGCAGCATCTAGATCTACTACTTTGAATAGTATTTGTATAAAGAATTCTGGTATTGTTAGACTTCATAATATCAGGACAGTTAAACATAAAAATAATAATCTTATTACTATTTCTAGGTCAGGAGAGTTATCTATTATAGATAAATTTGGAAGAGAAAAAGAACGTTATAAATTGCCTTATGGAGCAATATTAACTGTTCATGATGATGTCAAAGTAAAATCAGGACAGGTCATTGCGAATTGGGATCCACATACTCATCCAGTGATATCTGAAGTTGGTGGGAAATTAAAGTTTGTTGATTTAATAGAAGGATTAACAATGCATCATCAAACTGATGAAATTACTGGTATAACTAATATTGTAGTGGTAGATGCTAAACAAAGAGGAATGATAGGTAGAGATTTAAGGCCGATGGTTAAATTGGTTTCTGATGATAATAAAGATATTTATTTAACTGGGACTGGTATTCCAGCTCAGTATTATCTTCCACCTGATGCTATAATTAATTTTGAAGATGGATGTATTGTTGAATTAGGTGATGTGATTGCTCGTATACCTAAAGAACGTTCTAAAACTAGGGATATAACTGGAGGATTGCCTCGTGTTGCAGATCTTTTTGAGGCTAGAAAACCAAAAGATTCTGCTGTTATGGCTAAGATATCTGGAATAGTTAGTTTTGGTAAAGAAACAAAAGGAAAGAGAAGATTGATTATTTCAGTTTCTGATAAAGAAAAACATGAAGAATTAATACCTAAGTGGAGAAATATTTCGGTATTTGAAGGAGAGCATGTTGAAAGGGGTGAGATTCTTTCAGAAGGACCTTTAAATCCTCATGATATATTATCTTTATTGGGTATTGGTGCTTTATCTAATTATATTGTTAATGAAGTTCAAGATGTATATCGTTTACAAGGGGTAAAGATAAATGATAAACATATTGAAACTATTGTTAGACAAATGTTGAGAAAACGCGTTATAACCTTTGTTGGAGATTCTAAATTTTTATTAGGGGAACATGTTGAAGAGGGAATTCTTTTACAAGAAAATGATAAGTTGTCTTTAGATAATAAACAGATAGCAAAAGGAGTTCCAATTTTGTTAGGTATTACTAAAGCTTCTTTATCTACTGAGTCTTTTATTTCTGCTGCTTCTTTTCAAGAAACTACTCGTGTTTTAACAGAAGCTGCAGTTAGTGGAAAAACAGATGAATTAAGAGGTTTAAAGGAGAATGTGATGGTAGGACGTTTAATACCTGCTGGAACTGGATATACTTATCATAAACTTCGTAAAAAAAGAAAAAATAAAGTTAAATTGTTTTGTGATAAAACGAAAAATGTGATTTTATCAAATAAAATTGATCATGATTTGAATAAAGTATTTGATATGGATGATGGGATAACAAGTTAATATTTTTGTTATTTTTAAATTATTTTAAAAATAATTTTTTTTATTAAAAATAAAAAAATTTTTTTTCAATGTGTTATAATGTAAATTAATTATTTTAGTTAAAGTTTTAAAATAAATTTTGATTTGTGCGAATTATAAGGTTTTAAATATGGTAACTATTAATCAGTTAGTTAGAAAACCTAGAAAACATATAAGAAAAAAGACCAATGTTCCTGCATTGTCTGGTTGTCCTCAGAAGCGTGGAGTATGTACTCGTGTATATACTACAACTCCAAAAAAACCTAATTCAGCTATGAGGAAAGTAGCTCGTGTTCGTTTAACAAATGGATTTGAGGTTACTTCTTATATTGGAGGAGAAGGTCATAATTTACAGGAACATTCTGTTGTTTTGATACGTGGAGGTAGAGTGAAAGATTTGCCTGGAGTTAGATATCATGTTATAAGAGGAAGTTTAGATACTTCTGGTGTTGAGAATAGAAAGAAAGGTCGTTCTAAGTATGGAACAAAAGTAGTTAAGGTAAAATAAGATTTTTTATAGTTAAGTTTTTTATTATTTTTAAATTAAAAAAATGTCAAGAAAAAAAAATGTATTAAAAAGAAAAATATTATCTGATCCAAAATATAATAGTCGATTACTTGCGAAGTTTATTAATGTTTTAATGATAAATGGTAAAAAGACAATTTCTGAGAAAATAATCTATAATTCTATGAAATTACTTTATAATTCAGTGGAAAGAGATGTTATTGATTCTTCTGAGAAAAAGGATAAGATTTTAAGTTGTTTTGAAAAAGCTATTAATAACGTTCGTCCTAGTGTTGAGGTAAGATCAAGAAGAGTTGGTGGAGCTACTTATCAGGTTCCAGTTGAAGTATGTTTAGATAGAAGTTTAGCATTAGCTATGAGGTGGATTATAAAATTTGCTCGTTCTCGTTCTGAAAAGGGAATGACGTTACGTTTGGCTGGTGAATTAATAGATGCTTTTAAACATAAGGGACTTTCTGTAAAAAAGCGTGAGGATACTCATAAAATGGCAAATGCTAATAAAGCTTTTGCACATTTTAGATGGAATTAATTTTATGAAGGTATTATATTGTGTCTGAGTTTTCATTAAAATTATATAGAAATATTGGTATTGCTGCTCATGTTGATGCAGGGAAAACAACTACTACCGAGAGAGTATTATTTTATACTGGAATTTCTCATAAATTAGGAGAAGTTCATGATGGGTCTGCTATTATGGATTGGATGGATCAAGAGCAGGAACGAGGTATAACTATAACTTCTGCGGCAACCACTTGTTACTGGTCTGGAATGGATAGAGATTTTCAACCTCATCGAATTAATATTATTGATACCCCTGGTCATGTTGATTTTATGATTGAGGTAGAGAGGTCTTTAAGAGTATTAGATGGAGTTGTTGTTGTATTTGATGCTGTATCTGGAGTAGAACCTCAATCGGAGACTGTTTGGAGACAATCTGATAGGTATAAAGTTCCAAGAATAGTATTTATTAATAAAATGGATAGAGTTGGCTCAAATTTTTTAAATGTTATTCGTCAAATTAAAGAAAAGTTATTTTCTATACCTGTAATTATGCAGCTGCCTATAGGTTCTGAAGAAAAATTTGAAGGTATTATTGATTTAATTAAAATGAAATCAATTTATTGGGATGAGTTATCTCAAGGTATGTTGTTTGAGTATAGAGAAATTCCTGAATATATGATGGGTGAGTGTATTGAATATCGTTCTAAAATTATTGAGTGTGCAGCTGAAGCAACTGAAGATTTAATGAATAAATATCTGAGTGATGGGAAATTTAGCGAAAAAGAGATTAAATATGGATTAAGAAAAAGAACTATTAATAATGAAATAGTTCCTGTATTTTGTGGTTCAGCTTTAAAAAATAAAGGAATACAATCTATTTTAGATGGAGTAGTGGACTATTTACCATCTCCATTGGATATTCCTTTTGTTTTTGCTTCAGATAAAGATGGAAAAAAAATTAATGTACTAAAAAATGTTGATAAACCATTTTCTGCTTTGGTATTTAAAATTTCTACTGATCCCTTTGTTGGTTCTTTATCTTATATTAGATTATATTCTGGAAGAATTAGAAGTGGTGATATTGTATATAATTCTACTAAAAATAAAAAAGAACGTATAGGTCGTTTATTACAGATGCATGCTAATTCTAGAGAAGATATAAAAAAAGCTGCAGCTGGAGATATTATAGCTGCTGTTGGGTTAAAATCAACAAATACAGGAGATACTTTATGTGATATGTCTAATATCGTTATCTTAGAAAAGATAGAATTTCCTGATCCTGTTATTTCAGTATCTTTGGAACCTAAAACAAGCGTAGATCAAGAAAAAATGTCTGTAGCTTTAGGTAAATTAACTCAGGAAGATCCATCTTTTCGTGTTTTTATAAATAAAGAATCTGGTGAAACTATCATTAGTGGAATGGGTGAGCTGCATTTAGAAATTATTGTAGAAAGAATGAGAAGAGAGTTTGGTGTTTTAGTAAATATAGGAAAACCTCAGGTGGCTTATAGAGAAACAATTAAGAAAAAGGTAGATCAGGAAGGTAAATTTATTCGTCAATCTGGTGGAAGGGGGCAGTATGGACATGTTTGGATTACTGTAGAGCCTCAAGAATTAGGATTTGGATATAAGTTTGTTAACTCTATTGTTGGTGGTGCAATACCGAAAGAATATATTTCTGTTATTGATAAAGGAATTCAAGAACAAATGAGAAATGGTGTGGCATTTGGCTATCCAGTAGTGGATATTAAAGTAACTTTATTTGATGGATCGTATCATGATGTAGATTCTAGTGAAATAGCATTTAAGATTGCAGCTTCTCAGGGATTTAAACAGGCAGTTTTAAGAGCTGTTCCAGTTTTATTAGAACCTATTATGCGTATTGATGTGGTAACACCTAGTAATTATATGGGTGATGTAATTGGAGATATTAATAGGAGAAGAGGGATAGTTCAAAATATAGAAGATACTGCTTTGGGAAATGTAATTGTTGCAGAAGTTCCTTTATCTGAAATGTTTGGATATGCAACTGATCTCAGATCGTTTACACAAGGTAGGGCAACGTATTCTATGGAGCTTAAAAAGTATGCAGAAGTACCTAGTAATCTTATAAAAGAAATTATAAAACAATAAATTATATTTTAATTAATATGAGGTGATATAACAATGATGGCTAAGGAAAAATTTGAGAGAAAAAAGGAACATATTAATGTAGGAACTATTGGGCATGTTGATCATGGGAAAACTACGTTAACTTCAGCGATTACTACTATTATGGCTAAGAAATATGGTGGTGTAGCAATGGCTTATGATAAAATTGATTCAGCTCCGGAAGAGAGAGAGCGTGGTATTACCATAGCAACTGCTCATGTGGAATATGAGTCAAAAAATCGTCATTATGCTCATGTGGATTGTCCTGGACATGCGGATTATGTAAAAAATATGATTACAGGAGCTGCACAGATGGATGGTGCTATTTTAGTAGTTTCTGCAGCAGATGGTCCTATGCCGCAAACCAGAGAGCATATATTATTAGCTCGTCAAGTTGGTGTTCCTTATATTGTAGTTTTTTTAAATAAAGCAGATATGGTTGATGATTTAGAATTATTAGAGTTAGTTGAAATGGAAGTTAGAGACTTATTAAGTAGTTATAATTTTCCTGGAAGTGAAATACCGATTATTGTTGGTTCATCATTAAAAGCTTTAAATGGAGATAATGGAGATCTCGGAGTTAAGTCAATTGAGAAATTAATAGAAGTTATGGATAATTATATCCCTTCTCCATCTAGAGATATAGATAAAAATTTTCTATTACCTATAGAAGATGTTTTTTCTATATCAGGTAGAGGAACAGTGGTTACTGGTAGAATTGAACGAGGTGTGATACGTCCTGGTGATTATATTGAGATTGTTGGTTTAAAAGATACTCAGAAAACAACATGTACTGGTGTTGAGATGTTTAGAAAATTACTTGATGAAGGAATGGCAGGGGATAATGTTGGTATTTTGCTTAGAGGTACAAAACGTGAAGATGTTGAGCGTGGTCAAGTATTGGCAAAGCCTAATACTATAAAGCCTCATACAAAATTTAAAGCAGAAGTTTATGTGTTAACTAAAGAAGAGGGAGGTCGTCATACTCCTTTTTTTTCTGGATATAAGCCACAGTTTTATTTTAGAACTACAGATGTAACAGGATCTTGTAATTTACCAGATAAAGTGGAAATGGTTATGCCTGGGGATAATGTACAAATGGTTGTAAATCTTTTATCTCCAATTGCCATGGATGAAGGTTTACGTTTTGCTATAAGAGAGGGTGGTAGAACTGTTGGTGCTGGTGTTGTTTCTGAAATTATAGAGTAATATAAATATTATTTATTATATGAGTAATCAGAATATTAAGATTCGTTTAAAATCGTTCGATCATAAGTTAATTGATACTTCAGTAAAGGAGATTGTTGAAACTGCAAAGCGTACTGGAGCTAGAATTAAAGGTCCTATACCTTTGCCTACAAAAATAGAGAAATTTACTGTTTTAGCATCTCCTCATGTTAACAAGGATGCTAGAGATCAATATGAACTTCCAACGCATAAGAGGTTAGTTGTTATAGTTCATCCTACTGATAAAACGGTAGATGCTTTGATGAAACTTGATTTGGCTTCTGGAGTTGATGTTCAGATTAGCTTAGATGATGATGATTAATAATACAATAATATAAATGTTTATATTATTGTATTATAATATAATGGGTGGTAAATATTCTTTTTTTTTATTGGTTAAGAGATTTAAAATTTTTTCTAAGAAATATAAGTTACTATTTTTTTTGATAGAAAACAAAAAGGTTTATATTATATGAAACAGTCTATGTCTGGATTATTAGGGGTTAAGGTTGGAATGATGAGGTATTTTATGAATGATGGTATAACTTTTCCAGTATCTATCATTGAAGTTATTCCTAATAGAATTTTACAGATAAAGACATTAGAAAATGATGGGTATTCTTCTGTACAGTTGACTAGAGGTAATAGAAAAGCTTCTCGTATAAAAAAACCGTTGTTTGGACATTTTTCTAAATTTGGTGTTCGTTCTGGAGATATTATTCGTGAATTTGGTTCAAAATTTTTTAGTAGTAAATTGGTTTCTGGTAAAGTTTTAGGCATTAATGATGTTTTTAAAGAAGGGGATAGAGTTGATGTTATTTCAGTATCAAAAGGAAAAGGTTTTTCCGGAACGGTTAAGCGTTATAATTTTAAAACTCAGGATGCTAGTCATGGAAATTCTTTATCTCATAGAGTTCCTGGATCCATAGGTCAAAATCAAACTCCTGGTAGAGTTTTTAAAGGAAAAAAAATGCCTGGTCACATGGGTAATAAAAGGTGTACAATTCAAAATTTATTGGTGGTTCAAATTGATATTAGTCGTAATTTATTATTTGTTAAAGGTTCAATTCCTGGTTTTTCTGGTATAAAATTAGAGATAAGAATTTCTAAAAAGGGAAAAATATGATGCAATTGTTAATACAAGATACTAATGAATATTTAAAAGTTGATTCTAATGTTTTTAATTGTAAATATAATCCTGATTTGATACATCAAGTATTCGTATCTTCTATACAAAATAGAAGAAGTGGTAATAGTTCACAAAAAACAAGATCAGAAGTTAGTGGAAGTGGAATTAAACCTTGGAGACAAAAAGGAACTGGAAGAGCAAGGGTTGGTACAATACGAAGTCCTTTATGGAGGGGTGGAGGAGTTGTTTTTGCTTCGAAAAAAAGAAGTTATAATCAAAAAATTAATAAGAAGATGTATAGATATGCTTTTAGAAGTGTAGTGTCAGAACTTCACAGATCAGGGAATTTAATTGTTGTTAGTTGTTTTTTTTGTGATTCTTATAAAACTAAGTATTTTATAAATAAAATGCATAATTTAAATATATTAAATGGATTAATATTAAAATGTGAGATTAATACAAACGAATTGTTAGGATCTCAGAATTTGTATCAGTATAAAATTTGTAATATTAAGACTGTAAGCTTTGTTGATTTTTTTTATTTTAAGAAAATTTTAATGACGAAATCTGCTGTTAAAGTTTTGGAAAAGAGAATTAGTGAATGAATATAAGTAATAAGTTTTTATATTTTATTATAGAACCGTATACTTCTGAGAAGTCAACTATGATATCTAATAAGTATAATCAATATACTTTTAAGGTACAAAGATTTGTAAATAAGAAAGAAATTAAAAAATCTATAGAATCCATTTTTAATGTTAAAGTGAATAAGATTTCTGTAATCAATATTAAAGGTAAAGTAAAAGTTTTTAAAAGAATTTGTGGAAAAAGAAGTAATTGGAAAAAAGTATATGTATCTTTAGACAAACAACATAGTATTGATTTTTCTTTTTTTGATAAAAGGTAATTTTATTATGACTTTAGTAAGATCAAATCCTACTACTCCAGGCAGGAGAGGGCATATTAGGCTGTTACATAAAAATATTTATAAAGGAAAGCCTTATAAATCTTTGATAAGGAAATTAAATAGAACTGGAGGAAGAAATAATCAAGGACGTATAACAGTAAGACATATTGGCGGTGGTTGTCGATTAAAATATAGATTAATTGATTTTAAAAGAAATAAGGATTATATTAAAGGAAGGGTATCTAGAATAGAATATGATCCAAATAGATCTGCTTTGATTGCTCTAATTTCTTATATTGATGGTGAATATAGGTATATTATATCTCCTTCAAATTTGGAAATAGGACATATTGTAATTAGCGGAGATGATGTTCCCATAAGTAATGGGAATTGTTTAATATTACAGAACATACCTGTAGGTACAGTAATACATTGTCTTGAATTAAAACCTAAAAAGGGTGCTCAATTATTAAGAAGTGCTGGATCTTATGGGCAGGTTCTATCTAAAGAAGATAGATATGCTATTATAAGATTATCTTCAGGAGAAGTTAGGAGGGTTTTATTAAGATGTAAGGCGACTATAGGAATGGTGAGTAATAGTGAACATAATTTAAGAACTTTAGGGAAGGCAGGAGAAAATAGATGGAGAGGAATACGACCAACTGTTCGTGGAGTAGCTATGAATCCAATAGATCATCCTCATGGAGGTGGAGAAGGAAGGACTTCAGGTGGAAGACACCCTGTTAGCCCAACTGGAATTCCTGCTAAGGGATATAAAACAAGAAATAATAAGCGTACTGATTTTTTTATTATTAAACGTAGAAAGGTGAAGTGAATTGTGAAGAAGTAATTAACAAAATTGGAGAAGACAGTGTCTCGTTCTATTAAAAAGGGTCCTTATGTAGATTTTAATTTATTAAAGAAAATAGAAAAATCTAATAATTTGAATTCTAATAAACCTATAAAAACTTGGTCTAGAAGATCGACTATTATACCTGAAATGATTGGTCGTACTATTTCTGTACATAATGGTAGGGTTCATGTTCCAGTTTATATTACCGATAATATGGTGGGTCATAAATTAGGTGAATTTGCATCAACTCGTGTTTTTAGAAATCATTCTGGTGATAAAAAGATCAAATCTAAATAAATAATTTTTGTTGTTAGTTAAAAGTTGAAAAAAAGGGTTATAAATCAATGGAAGTAAAAGTTAAGTTAAAAAATGCTCCTATTTCTGCTCAGAAATGTAAATTAATTGTTAATGTTATTCGCAATAAAACTTTGTCAGATTCAATTAATATTTTAAGATTTTTACCTAAAAAAGGAGCACGCATTCTATTGAAGATGTTGGAATCCTTGATTTCTAATGCTGAAAATAATCATAATATAGATATTGATTCATTAAAAATTTCTGTTATTTATGTAAATGACGGGATAAAATTTAAGCGTATTGTTCCTAGAGCAAAAGGTCGTTCTAATAAAATATATAAAAAATTTTGTCATATTGTAATTAAAGCTTCTGATGGAGGTAAAGTTAATTAATTATGGGTCAAAAAGTAAATCCTATTGGAATTAGGTTAGGAATTATTCAAGATTGGAATTCTAAATGGTATTCTAGTAAATATTATTCTAGATTACTTAATCAAGATATTAATCTGAGAAAATATTTAAAAAAGAAATTAAGTAATGCGTTTATAGGTAAGATTTGTATTGAACGTCCTGCAAAAAATGCTGTTGTAACTATATATACTGCTAGACCAGGTATAATAATAGGAAAAAAAGGAGGTGGGATAGAAAATTTGAGAAAAGATATAGAATCTTATTTAAGAATACCAGTAAAGTTGAATATTGAAGAAATAAAACATCCTGAATTAGATCCTATTCTTGTTTCTGAGAACATAGCTCAACAGTTGGAACAAAGAATTATGTTTAGAAGAATTATGAAAAAATCTATAAATTCTGCAATTAAATCTGGAGCTAAAGGTATTAAAATTTGTATTAGTGGAAGATTAGGTGGTTCTGAAATTGCTCGTAGTGAATGCTATAGGGAAGGTCGAATACCTCTTCATACTTTTAGAGCAAATATTAGTTATGGATTTTCTGAAGCTAGAACTACATATGGAATGATTGGTGTTAAAGTTTGGGTTTTTTCTGGAGAGATATATACTAGAAAAGTAATTAAATAAAATTGTAAAATTGATATATTTTATATTATATATTATATACTGTTATATATGGAAAATAAATTATGTTGCAACCAAAACGTACAAAATATAAGAAGCAGATGAAAGGCAGAAACAAAGGGAACTCTCATAGAGGAAATAGGATTAGTTTTGGTGAATTTGGATTAAAATCTGTAGGAAGAGGTAGGTTAACAACTAGACAAATTGAAGCAGCTAGAAGAGCTATGACTAGACACATTAAAAGAAATGGAAAAATTTGGATCAGAGTTTTTCCAGATAAACCTATAACTCAAAAACCACTTGAAGTAAGGCAGGGTAAAGGGAAAGGAAATGTTGAGTATTGGGTAGTAAATGTGAAACCAGGTCGGATTCTATTTGAAATAGAAGGAGTTGATAGGGAACTTGCTATTGAGGCTTTTATTTTAGCAAGAGCTAAATTGCCGTTTAAGGTTGTATTTGAAGAAAGAAGAATATTGTAAGGTAATAAAATATATATGGTAAAGATAAAAAAAAGTAAAGAACTAAATACTTTAAGTTTGAATCAATTAAAAATTGAGTTATTACTTCTTAGTAAAGAAAGATTTAATTTGAAAATGAAAAAAATATATGGACCTTTAGAATCTTATCATTGGATAAAATTAATCAATAAGGGTATTGCCAGGATTAATACTATTTTATATTTAAAGAAAAAGGAAGGATTATTAGAAGATTAATATAAGGTTGTTAATATGAAAAAAATAATGGTTGGGAAAATTATAAGTAATAAAATGAAAAAGACGGTTGTTGTGATCGTTAATCGTGTTTTAAAGCATCATAAGTATGGAAAAATTTTGAGAAGGACTACGAAATTATATGTACATGATCCGAATTGTGTATCTAAGATTGGAGATTTAGTTAAGATAGTTGAGTCTAAACCTTTATCTAAAAAAAAACGTTGGTTATTATTAGAGACAATAAATTAGTAGTATATTGAGTTATGAATTTGATTTTTTTTAAAAATTATTTGTAATAAGAAAATATTAAATTGTGGTTTTTTTAGTAATTGTTTTTATTTTATATTATTTATTTAATAATGAGTAATGAGTTTATTATGATACAAGTACAAACTATTCTTAATGTAGCAGATAACAGTGGAGCTCGTAAAGTGATGTGTATTAGAGTTCTTGGAGGAACAAGAAAAAGATATGCTAATATTGGGGATCTTATTAAGATAAGTGTAAAAGATGTAATTTCAAATGGTAAAGTAAAAAGAGGTGATGTAATGGGTGCTGTAATTGTTAGAACGAAAAAAGGAATAAGCAGAGATGATGGGTCTGTAATTCGTTTTGATGAAAATTCAGTTGTTTTATTGAATAATCAAAATGAACCGTTTGGTACTAGAATTTTTGGTCCAGTAACAAGAGAATTAAGATATAGATTTATGAAAATAATTTCTTTAGCTCCTGAAGTACTATAAAATAGGAAAAAAATTATATGAGACGTATTAAGTTAAATGATATAGTTATGGTTTTATCTGGAAAGAATAAAGGGAGTATCGGCAAAATAAAAAGGGTTGTGGGAGATAAGGTTATTGTTGATGGTGTTAATTTATGTAGAAAAGCAATTAAACCAAATCCAAAAATTGGTCAAGAAGGTGGTTTAATCTTTAAGGAAATGCCAATACACATTTCTAATGTAGGTTTATATAACAATGATTTTGAAAAATATGATAAAATTGGTTTTAAGTATTTAAAAGTTGATAAGTGTAATTTTCGGTATAAGGTTAGATATTTTAAATCAAACAAAAAAGTAATAGATAATTTCAGTACAAAAAATAGGTATTTAAAAAAAATAAAAAATGTCTAGATTAAAAGATTTTTATAATAAAGAAATTATAAAAAAAATGATGAATGTTTTTTATTATAAAAGTATTATGGAAGTTCCTCGTATTTTGAAAATAACATTAAATATGGGTGTTGGTAGATCTGTAGATGATAAAAAAGTTTTACAGCATGCAATTAAGGATATGACTTTGATTTCTGGTCAGAAGCCTTTTATAACAAAAGCCAAAAAATCTTTGGCGAATTTTAAAATTAGAAAAGATTTTGAAATTGGATGTAAAGTTACTTTAAGACGTGATAGAATGTATGATTTTCTTGATAAGATTATTAATATAGTTTTGCCTAGAGTTAGAGATTTTAGAGGTTTAAGTAGAAAATCATTTGATGGTACTGGTAACTATAATTTTGGAATTAAAGAGCAAATTGTTTTTCCAGAAATTGATTTCGATAAGGTTGATCGTATAAGAGGGTTAGATATATCTATTGTTACAAATGCTTGTACAGATAAAGAGGCTGCTTTTTTATTGGAATTTTTTGATTTTCCTTTAGTAAGAATGTATAATGAACAATGATTTACATTTTTTATTTTGTAAAAATAAATTTTAATAGATAAGGAATGGTATTTTGGCTAAAAAATCAGTTATTGCTAGGGTTGATAAGCGTAAGAAGTTAATTGAAAAATACAAGAAAAAGAGAATGTATTTAAAAAAGGTTATAAAATCTTCTATTGAGGTAAATGATATTAGGAATGCTCAGTTTAAATTAAGCAAACTTCCTGTTGATTCTAATCCTGTAAGATATAGCAGAAGATGCCAACAGTGTGGTAGGTCTAGGTCAATTTTACGTAAGTTTGAACTTTGTCGTATTTGTTTGAGAAAACAATTAATGTTTGGTAATGTTACTGGTGGAAGAAAATCAAGTTGGTAGTGTTTTTTTGTAAAGATATATTTATTACTTATAAAATGATATAATATTATGACTATACAAGATCCTATATCAGATATGTTGACACGTATTCGCAATGGACAACGATCTAAATGTGATAAAGTTGTTTTTTATTATTCTAAATTAAAAGAGAAGATTATTTTAGTTTTAAAAGAAGAAGGATTTGTAGTAGATTACAATATATGTAATTTGAATAATAAAATAAAATTAATAAGTGTGATATTAAAGTATTATAAGGGAAGGCCTGTAATCGAGAGAATATTTAGGGTAAGTAGTCCTGGTTTAAGAATTTATAAAAAAATGAAAGATTTATATTCTGTACCAGGGTTTGGTGTATTAATTATGTCAACTTCTATGGGAGTAATAAGTAGTAAAAAGGCTAAGAAATATAGAATTGGTGGAGAAATTATTTGTGGAGTATCTTAAGTTATATATATTTTTTTTGGTTATATAGGATGAAATAATGTATGTCTAGGGTTGCTAAATCAATTATTAATTTACCAAAGGATGTAGAATGTTCGATAAAGAATTTCAAGTTAGAAATTAAAGGACCCAAAGGAGTGTTATACAGGAATTATGATGCTAGAGTAATTATTCTTTGTGAAAATAGAAATATAAAAATTTTTCCAGTATCAAATAATGATAATAAGTATGGTTGGTCTTTGGCTGGTACTATTCGTTCGTTGGTTTATAATATGGTTTATGGAGTCATGTATGGATATAAAATTATATTGGAATTTTTTGGTGTAGGTTATAAGGTTCAATGGGCAAATAAAGATAAAAGTGTTAGTTTATTTATAGGTTATTCACACCCTGTTACTTATAATATTCCTGATAATGTATCAGTAAAAATATTAAATAATGGCACAATACTTAATTTGTATAGTATAGATAAACAATTGATAGGGGATGTAGCATCTAGGATTCGTCATTTGAAGATTCCTGATGCTTATAAAGGAAAAGGAATTCGTTATTTTGGTGAAGTTATAAATCTTAAAGAATCTAAAAAGAAATAAAATTATGATTTGTAAAAATAAGATTCGAAAAAAAAGATGTTTAAGAAGTAAATACATTATATTGCATAACTCTAATAGACCAAGAGTTGTAGTTTATAGGAGTTCTAAAAATATTTATGCACAGATTGTTGATTATAGAGATAAAAGCAGAAAAAGTTTTGTAATTGCTTTTGCTTCATCTGTTGATAAAGAAATTAAAAAGAATTTGGTTAATAAGAATAAAGTTGAGCAATCTGAGCAAGTTGGTATTTTATTAGGTAAAAGAGCTAGAAATAAAGGGATTGTTAATGTAGCTTTTGATAGGTCTGGATATAAATATCATGGGAGAATAAAATCTTTAGCCAATGGTATAAGAATTTCTGGTTTAAAATTTTAAATGTAGGAAATATGATATTATGGTATTTCGTGAATTTAAAAAAAATGAAGGTTATCAAGATAAATTAGTTTCTATTACTAGAACAGCAAAAGTAGTTAAGGGTGGTAGGGATTTTGGTTTTGCTGCGTTAGTTGTTATAGGAGATGGAAATGGAAAAGTTGGATATGGAAGGGGGAAAGCAAGAGAGGTTCCTATTGCAATTCAAAAAGCTATGGATAAAGCTAGGAAGAATATGACTTATGTTTATTTAAATGGTACAACCATATATCATTCCATTACTTGGAGTTTTGGTGCGTCTAAAGTTTTTATGAAACCAGCTAGTGATGGAACTGGAATTATTGCTGGAGGAGCTATGCGTGCTGTATTAGAGGTATTAGGAGTACAAAATATTTTAGCGAAGAGTATTGGATCTACTAATCCTAATAACGTTGTTCGTGCTACTATAGGAGCTTTAATGCATATTAAAACTCCAGATTATGTTTTAGCTAAAAGAGGTAAGATAGAATTATAATTAAGAAGTAAGTATTCAGTTTTATATTTTATTTAAAAAAAAATAAATAATATGTATGTTATGATTAAAATGATCAAAATTACTTTGATAAAAAGTGTTATTGGGTGTAGGTCTAAACATGTTAATATAATTAGACAATTAGGATTAAGAAAAATAAATAGTAGTGTTATAAAAAATGATAATCCTTCAATTCGTGGTTTAATTAGTGTTGTTTCATATTTATTAAAATATGAGGAATATATTTAATGAATTTAAATTTTGCTTTTTGTAATTTATCAAAGAAGAAGTATAAAAAACGTATTGGAAGAGGAATTGGATCTGGTTATGGAAAAACATCTGGTAAAGGACATAAAGGTCAAAAATCTAGATCTGGAGGTTTTTGTAAAGTTGGTTTTGAGGGTGGTCAAACACCAATATATAGACGTGTTCCAAAAATAGGTTTTAATTCTATAAAAAGAAAGTTTTCAACGGAATTAAGACTAGATGAGTTATTAAAAATAAAAAATTTTAAGACAATTGATTTGGAAGTTTTAAAAAAATTTAAATTAATAAGAAGAATAGTCAGAAATGTAAAGATTATTGCTCCTAAAAAAAAATGTTTTGTTAATTTTCAATTTATAGGTTTAAAGGTTTCTAAAGGAGCTAAGAAGTTTATTATAAGTTAATTGTAGTTATTATTTTTTATAAATTTTATATTACTTTAAAAGTATAGAAAGGATTATGGTGAAAAAAATAGGTTTAAGAGAGATTAATATTAGATTATTTTTTCTTTTTGTATCTATTGTGGTTTATAGATTGGGTTCTTATATACCTGTTCCTGGGTTAAATTTAAGAGAGTTGAATATTTTTTTTCAGAATCAACAAAATACAATATTTGGACTGTTTAATATTTTTTCTGGTGGTTCATTATCTAGGTTTACAGTATTTGCTATTGGTATATTTCCTTATATATCATCGTCTATTATTATTCAATTGCTATCTTTAATAATTCCTTCATTAGATCAATTGAAAAAAGAAGGGGTTTTAGGTAGAAAAAAAATAAATCAATATGTAAGATATTTAACATTATTGTTATCTGTATTTCAATCTTTAGGTATGGCAAGATGGTTAGTTGTTCAAGGTTTAGTTTTGTATTCAAATGCTTTATTTTATTTTACAACTGTTATAACTCTAGTTTCTGGAACAATGTTTTTAATGTGGTTGGGAGAGCAAATTACAGAAAAAGGTATAGGAAATGGAATTTCTTTAATTATTTTTTCTGGAATTGTTTCTAGTATTCCTTCTTCTATAGTTAGAGTAGTACAACAAGAAAGAGAAGGAAAGTTAAAATTAATAGTTTTATTGTTATTATTATTAATGATAATATTTATTATTAGTTTTGTTGTTTTTATTGAAAGGGCACAACGTTGTATTCGTGTTAATTATGCTCAGCGTACTTATGGAAGAAAAGTATATGCTGCGCAAACTAGTCATTTACCATTAAAAATTAATATTTCTGGTGTTATTCCTCCGATTTTTGCTTCAAGTATTATATTATTGCCTTCTATGTTAATTCAGTTTTTTGCAAAAGGAAAAACAACAGGATTTTTATATAATATAGGGTTACTGATTTCCCCTGGAAAACCTTTATATTTATTTATTTATTCTTTGTCTATTTTGTTTTTTTCTTTTTTTTATGCTACTTTAGTATTTAACCCTAAAGATACTGCGGAAAATTTAAAAAAATCCGGTGCTTACATTTTAGGTATACGTCCTGGAGAACAAACTATGAAATATATATATACTGTTATGATGAAGTTAACTTTATTTGGTGCAACATATTTGATGTTAGTGTGTTTATTACCACAACTTTTAATGTATACTTGGAATGTACCATTTTATTTTGGTGGAACATCTATTTTGATAGTAGTTGTTGTTATTATGGATTTTATATCTCAAATACAGGCTTATCTTATGTCTAAACAATATGATTCTTTAATAAAGAAAGCAAATTTTAAAGGTATTAAATTACCAAAGTTTTTATAAGTTTTTTTAAATAAGTAGTAAATAGAGATAATTTTTTATTGTGTTTATATAGAGAAATTTTTATTTTATATTATGAAGATACGAGCATCGGTAAAGAGATTTTGTCGTTATTGTAAGGTAATTAGAAGAAATAGGGTTGTACGTGTTTTATGCGATAAAGATAAACGACATAAACAAAAACAGGGGTAAATTGTAAAAGAATAATGATATTTTTATATACAAATATTTTTTGTTAGTATTGGTATAAACTATTTTGTAGAGATTTAAATATTTTTTATAAAAGTTATTTTATATAGTGTGTTTAATTCTTTAATAGTGCAAGATGTAAGAAAAAAAAGGGGGTATTTGTGGTTCGTATTTCTGGAGTAAATATATCAGACAGTAAACATATTATGATTGCAATCATGTCTATTTATGGAGTAGGAAAATCTACTGCTGTAAATATATGTAGATCAATTAATGTAAATATTTGTTCCAAAATATCAGAATTGTCAGATTCTGATATAGCAAATTTGCGTTCTGAAATTGCAAAAATTAATGTTGAAGGAGATTTAAGACGTATAGTTTCTATGAATATAAAAAGATTAGTTGATATTGGATGTTATAGAGGAAATAGACATCGTAGATGTTTGCCAGTGAGAGGACAAAGGACAAGGACAAATGCTAAGACAAGGAAAAGTAAAAGAAGTAGATAATTAAAAAGTGTTATATTATTAACATTATATATAATAGAGTTAATATGATAGAAAAAAATA
Organism: Candidatus Legionella polyplacis; assembly: GCF_037013735.1. Lineage (NCBI taxonomy): Bacteria > Pseudomonadati > Pseudomonadota > Gammaproteobacteria > Legionellales > Legionellaceae > Legionella > Candidatus Legionella polyplacis. The sequence goes on along the minus strand of NZ_CP135136.1, from coordinate 143,788 downwards.
AAGAACAAAAAAAAAGTAAAAAAAGTTCCATATTAGATGGAATAGTACATATTCATGCATCATTTAATAATACAATAATTACGATTACTGATAGACAGGGAAATACTTTATGTTGGGAAAGTTCTGGAGGTTCTGGTTTTAAAGGATCGAGAAAGAGCACTCCTTATGCTGCACAGGTTGCCATGGAAAGAGCTGCGAAAATTGCTAAAGAAAAATATGGAATGAATTCAGTTATTGTGTTAGTTAACGGTCCTGGTCCTGGGCGTGAATCTACAATTAGAGAGTTAATTTCTCAAGATTTTAAAATTATTCAAATAACTGATGTGACTGGAATTCCTCATAATGGATGTAAACCGCCAAAAAAGAGAAGAGTATAGTTAGTTGTGTTATATATATTGAAAAATACATTGAATTAAAGGAGATTTATAGAAATATGGCTAGATATCTTGGACCAAAATGCAAGTTATCACGTAGAGAGAATTTAGATTTATATTTAAAAAGTGGTATACGTGATTATAAAAATAAATGTAAATATGATAGTTTGCCTGGAAAAAAATCTGGAGTTAGACCTAGATTAAGTGATTATGGAATTCAATTAAGAGAAAAACAAAAAATCAAACGATTATATGGAGTTTTAGAAAGACAATTTAGAAATTATTATAAAAAAGCTTCCATGAAGAAGGGTTCAACTGGTGAGAATTTAATAAGGTTTCTTGAAAGACGTCTTGATAATGTAGTTTATAGAATGGGATTTTCTAGTACTAGAGCAGAGTCTAGGCAGTTGGTGAGTCATAAGTGTATATTGGTAAATGGAAAAATTATTAATATAGCATCATATCTTTTGTCAATAAATGACACTATTTGCATTAGTGAAAAAGCAAAGAATCAAGACAGAATTAAATCTGCTATTAATTTTTCTAAACAGAAAAAAAATTTTAATTGGTTAAAAGTTAATGTAAATGAATATAGTGGAGTTTTTTGTTCCTATCCATCGATGAGCGATTTGGTTTCTGACTACAACATAAATTTGGTGGTTGAGCTTTATTCAAAATAATTATTTTTTTGGAGATGTATTAAATGTATAATAAAATCAATGAAATGTTAGTTCCATCTGCATTAAAGGTATCTTCAGATTCTATAAATTATTCTAAAATTATTCTTGAACCTTTGGAAAGAGGTTATGGTCATACATTAGGTAATGCTCTTAGAAGAATTCTTTTATCTTCTATGCCTGGAAGTGCTATAGTTGAAGTAAATATTGAAAATGTATCTCATGAGTATAGTAAAATTGATGGAGTTAGAGAAGATGTAGTAAATATATTACTTAATTTAAAACAGGTTGCTGTAAAAATGACTACTAGTAAAGAAGAAGTTATTTTACATTTAACGAAACATGGTCCATGTAAAGTTGTTGCTGGTGATATAGAATTAGTTAATGGTGTAGATGTTATGAATCCAGATCTAGTTATTGCAACTTTAAATGAAAATGGATATTTAAGTATGTCATTAAAAGTTATAAAGGGCATTGGGTTTTATTCTTCAGAATCTTTAATACATTCTAATGATAAAGAAGAAAATAATATGAATAAGTCTATTGGAGTTTTAAAAATAGATAATATATTTTCTCCAGTAAAAAAAGTATCTTATTTTGTTGATAGCACTAGGGTACGTAATAGAACTAATCTTGATAAATTGACTATTGAATTATATACGAATGGAACTATTGATCCAATGGAAGCAATTGAAATGTCTGCGTATATATTGAAAAGACAATTACAAGCTTTCATTAATATTAAGATTGAAGAGGTTGAAAAGGTTGAAAAGAAGGAGTCTTCTTTTATGTTTGATCCCGTATTGTTGCGTTCAGTTGATGATTTAGATTTAACTGTGAGATCGGCAAATTGTTTAAAAGCAGAAAATATTCATTTTATAGGTGATTTAGTACAGAAAACGGAATCTGAGTTGTTAAAAACGCCTAATTTAGGGAAAAAATCTATGAATGAAATTAAGGATGTTCTTGCATCTCGTTCTTTATCTTTAGGTATGACTATTAAAAATTGGGTTTCTCCTAGTAAGGAGAAAAAATAGATTTTTAATTATTTTAGTAAATGTTTTGATTGTTATTATTAAAAATGTAAAATGATATACTAAAATTTTTTATAAATTATATTTATTAAAAAAATATTTTATTTAATTATGAACAGGAGGATAATGTGCGTCACAAATGTAATAGAAATAATTTTAATAGATTAAGTAGTCATAAGAGATTGATGTTTTTTAACATGTGTGTTTCTTTAATAAAAAATGAAATTATAAAAACAACTTTATATAAAGGTAAGGAGTTACGTAGATATATAGAACCAATTATTACTATTAGTAAAAAAGATTCTGTATTTGCACGTCGTAGTGTTTTTAATAAGTTAAGATCAAAAGAAGTTGTTAAAAAATTATTTAATGTTTTAGGACCTAGATATATAAATAGGCCTGGTGGTTATACTAGGGTATTGAAATGTGGATATAGGTCTGGAGATAATGCTTTAATGGCTGTGGTTCTATTGGTTGAATAAAAAATTTATTTACTTTTTGTAATTATATATCTTATATAAAAAGATTAGAATGGAATTTCATCATTTAATTCGTTATTTAATTCTTCGTTGATTTCATCAAATATATTTTTTGATAATTCATTTTTTGTATTAATATTTTCCATAGGAAAATTGTCTTCAGTATTTATATTGATAGTTTTTTTGGGATCATTTTGTTGAAGATTTTTTTCAGGAATTCCAGATGTTATGTTTTCAGATAGATTATCATTTTTGTTTCCTAATATATTTAGGTCATTAGCAACAATTTCTGTTATATATCTATCTTTTCCTTCTGAATCTTGCCATTTTCTTGTTCTTAGACTTCCTTCTATATAAAGCTTAGATCCTTTTTTTATATATTCTCTTACTGTTTCTCCAAGTTTATTGAAAAAAATTACTCTATGCCATTCTGTTTTTTCTTGTTTTTCAAATGTCTTTTTATTTTTCCATACTTCATTTGTCGCTAATGAAAGCGTTGCAACTGGATTTCCATTGGACATGTATCTAATTTCTGGAGTGTTTCCTACATTGCCTATTAATATTACTTTATTTATTCCTCTAGACATTTTTAATATTTAATAATTAATTTTTTATTATTGTAAAACAAATTAAAAATAGATTCAATTTTTTTTTATAATAAGTAAATTACATATTGTTAATTTGTGTAATATATTTTTTTTTATTTGATTGTTATCAATATATATATAAAGTTTTTTTTCTTTTTTTGATAAAAAAATTTTTTTTATTCCAGGAATTTTATTTATTTTTTTTAGAAAATTAATTTTATTTTTATTATTAATAATAATATAATTATTATTAATATATTCACTATTTTTTTTGTAAAAATTTAATATTTTTATAGGCAAGGTTAATAACCTTATATTTGGTTCTATATAAAAACAAATAATTACCCATATTAAAGAAATAGATGCATTCATTATAAATATTCCTATTATGCCTACGTTAGAATCTAATATTCCGCTAAATAATCCTCCAGTAAAAATTCCTAAAAATTGACTGCTAGAATATATTCCAATTGCTGTTCCTTTAGTAGAGTGATATGCTTGTTTTGATATTAAAGATGGAAGATTTGCTTCTAAGATATTAAAAGAAATAAAATATATTAATATAAGTAAAAATAGTAATGAGTAAGAGTATCGATATAAAAATGCTATAAGTATTTGTGAAGTTCCAATAGTGATTACTGAATATAATATTGTTTTTTTTATTAATTTACGTTTTTCAGTAAAAAATATTATTGGAATAGTAATGATTGATGCAAGGATTATTAATTTAAAATAAAAAATCCACTGTTCATTTTGTTTTGCTTTAAATAAATATAAGTTTTTGAGTATGATTGGCAATGCATAAAATGTTGTGATTAAAATAAAATGATGTATAAATATACTTAAATTTAGTTTTTGCAGATTTTTGTTTTTTATAACTGTATTTAATATATGTAAGAAAGTTTGATTTTTTGTTAAATAAAAGATTTTTTTTTGTGGATTTGGTATTGAGATATATAATAAAATTATACCAATAATTGGTAATACAGTTGATATGTAAAATATACTTTTTAATTGAAAATAGTAAGTAATAATTGGACTTGTTATTATGGCGATGTTAAAAGTAATTCCAATACTAATTCCTATAATGAGCATAGATTTAGTTATTTCTTTTTCTGAAATTAAGTCAGAGAGTAGTGCGATTAAAACACTTCCTATTGCTCCAAATCCTTGTAAACTTCTAGCAAAAATCATAGTATAAATTGAGTTACTGAAAGAAGCTATTAAGCTTCCAATGGAAAAACAGAATAGATTAATTGTAAGTATTGTTTTTCTATTGTAATAATCAGATAAAATCCCCATCGGAATTTGCATTACTCCTTGAGTTAGTCCATAAACTCCAAAAGCGATTCCTATTAATGTATGAGTCGCATATCTTAGTTTGGACGATAAAATTGTAAAAATAGGAATTAACATAAATAATCCAAGCATACGAAATGAAAAAATAATTGAGATTGGTAGTGTAATTTTGATCCAGTTATATTTTATATTCATTGTTTTTTCGTAGTTTATTAGATAACATTAAATATACAAAATCTTATAGTAATACAAGATTTAAATTTTTACTAATTATACTAATGAAGTTTTGTAATTGATATATTATTTATTCTAATATAATAGAATTGTATATTATTTTTTATATGATAAAATTAGTATGTTTAATAAAATTAAAAATATATTTTATATAATAAAAAATATTATTTTAAGTGTTAATTATTTTTTTTAAAATGTTATCTTCTTTATAAGATACCTTTATATACTATATTTGCTGGTCCCGTAATGTATACAGGGCTATATATTGAAGGCCAATATATTGATAATTTTCCTTCTGAAAAAAGTACATTAATTTTTTTATTAAGGTTAAAAAATATTTTTGCTATAACAGCTGATGCTATTGCTCCACTTCCACAAGATTTAGTTTCTCCACATCCTCTTTCATATACACGAATTTTAATATTATTGGAATTAATTATTTGCATAAATTCTACATTAGTCTCTTCTTTAAAAAATGAATGTTCACTGATTTGTTTTCCTAATTTTTTTATAGAGATTTTATTAATGTTTTTATTAACTATAACTGCATGAGGATTTCCAATATCAATTGTATAGATTTGATATTTTATTTTTTTTTTTATAATTAATGTGTGAAGGTGTTTTTTTTTGAAATAATCATAAGATTTAATAATATTTATTAATTTAGGTTTTTTTATAACGGTAGTTATTGTTTTTTTTTGATTTAAAAATGTTATAGTTTTAGTAAATTTTGTGGCAATAGTAATTCTTTTTTTTTTAGTAATGTTGTTATAAATTATGAATTTATATAAACAACGTATTCCATTACAACATTGAAAAATTTCTTTTCCATTACTATTATATATAGCGCATAAAAAATCGATTTTTTTGTTATTACTTTTTTTTAAAAGTATACATTGGTCAAACCCTATACCTGTATGACGGTTTGCAATTTTTATTATGTATCTTGGTGAGAGTGAAACTTTGTTATATATTCCGTTTATGATGATAAAATCGTTTCCTAAACTATGCATTTTGGTGAAATTAATTTTCATTGGTTGTAATTAAAAATTATATTTTTCTTATAAGAAAGAGATATTTAATATATTATGAATGTCTATTTATTTTTGTTGAGTAATAAACAGGGTTATTTACATTATTTATATTGTATTTTTGTTTTAATTTTTATATTTTAATTCATTTATATATTTTGGCTATTAATTATTTTAATAATGTTTTGATTGATTTTTAAATATTTTTAGTACTAAATATTATTTTAGTTTATTGCTAGATTTTGTTTTTTTAATAAAATCTTCTAATTGTTGTTGTAAAAGTTCTACTTTTTCTCTTGTTTTTTTTAGTACTTTTGTTTGAATTTCAAATTCTTCTCTTGTAACTATATTTAAGCGTAATAATATGTTTTGTATAGTGCTTTTTAATTTTTTGTAGAAATTATTTTCTAGCATCTTATTGTGTGATTATTGGTTAGTTTTTATATTAACATTTATTTTTATGAATTTTGTTAATGATCTATATTTTTATTTTTTTAGTAATGTATTTTCCATTCATGCAATTTATTGTTTATTTTTAAAAAATTTTGCTATTTTTCAAAATATCAATATTTTTATGCATATATCTTTGTATATGATTCTATCAATTTTATTATAGGAAGGATATCATATTATATATGTTTATAATAGGTTTATTTTTATATAATTATTTTTTATAATATGTTGAATATTGTGTAACTATTAAATTGATATTTATATCCCAGTGATTTTTATCAATGTGATGTACACATTGTGTCTCGTAAGCTACTCCTATTAAAGTGGGTATGTTTTTTTTATATGATAATGTTCTATCATAATATCCATGACCCATTCCTAGTCTGTTGCAGTTTTTATCAAAAGCTATTATTGGAATAAATATAATATCTAATTTTTTTAAAGCTATTTTTTTTGATTTTGTATAATCTGGTTCTAAAATATTATATTTATTTTTTATAAAAGGAGTATTAGATTTTGCTTGTAAAAAAGTTAATGTTTTATTTTTCTTCATAAAAGGAAAGTAACATTTTTTTTTGTTGAGTAAAGAGTGTAACCATAATAGATTAAGATTGATTTCTTTTTTTATTGGCCAATATAGAGCTATATTTTTAGATAAGTAATATTGTTTTAATAAAGAAATTTTTTTACATATTATACTAGATACTAGATTTTGATAAGAGATTGAGAAAGATTCTCTTATTTTTTGTTGTTTTTTTCTTAGAAAATCATGCTTTTTTTTAAAATTGTGAATAATCATATATATAAAAGGATATTGTAAAGTTTATGAAATTACTGAAGTATTTTAAGCTAAAATTAGTTATTTTGTATGTTTAAAAAAGGTATTTTGTGTAAATATAAGTGAAATTAAAAGTATATGTTCTATTATATAATATAAGTAATAAGATTATATAGTCTTTTAAAGAAGTTTTATTTTTATTTTTTAGATAATTATGAAATTTATTTAGTGTAAAACATTAAAATTATGTATAATATGGTTTTTATTAATGGTTAATTAACGATAAAATAGTATATTTTTATTATTGGACAATTTGTTTTCTTGGATATTTTTTATATTAGATTAAAATTAAAATATTTATGTATTACAGTTTAAACTGGAAATTCCATAGCCTTAAATGGGAGAATAGATGAATTGGAATAATTCGTCAAATAAGGATAAAGATCCTTGGGATAGTAAAAGATATCCTCCTGATTTGGATGAGATTTGTAGAAAATTTTATAGAAGATTTAATGAATTATGTTGTAGATTTTTTGGTAAAATAAATAAGACAAATAATTTTTTTACTTTTAAAAAAGGAAAATTCATTTTTTTAATGTCTATTTTAGTAGTATTTATTTTATGGATATTATCAGGAGTCTTTATTGTAAATCCAGCTGAAGAGGCTGTTGTTTTAAGATTTGGAAGATATATTAAAACTGTTGGTCCAGGACCGCATTGGATACCTTGTTTATTTTCTTATAAGATTGTAAGAAATGTAGATAGAATATTAGATTATTCTTATTCGTCGCAGATGTTAACCAAAGATGAGAATTTAGTATCGGTTTCTTTAGCTGTTCAGTACAGAATTGGTGATTTAAGAGCTTATTTATTTAATGTAGTAAACCCTGAAGAAAGTTTACAACAGGCTACTTCTAGTGCGTTGCGTCAGGTTGTTGGAAATACTTCTCTTGATCAAATTATTACTGCAGGAAGAGAAATATGGGGAAAAAATGTAAGAGAAACTTTAATTAAAATAATTAGTAGGTATAAAACTGGTATTTATATTACTAATGTTTCTCCTCAGCCTGCTCGTGCTCCAGAGAATGTTCAGGATGCGTTTGATGATGCTATCAAGGCTCAAGAAGATGAAAAACGTTTTAAAGAGCAAGCTCTTGCTTATCAAGCTAAAGTGATTCCTATAGCTGAAGGAAAAGCTAAGCGTATTATTAAAGAAGCGAAAGCTTATAGTAAACAATTAGTTTTACAGGCTAAAGGAGAGGTATCTGAGTTTTTATATTTATTACCAGAATATAAAATATCTCCTAAAATTATTGCTGAGCGTATGTATTTAGATATGATGCAGTCTGTGTTAAAAAAAGTTAGTAAAATTATTATTAATATTGATTCTAAAAATTTTATTTATTATCCTTTAAACAAATTATTATTGTCTAATAGTTTTGTTAAAAAAAAAATGATTTTAGATGAATATAAAGTAAAGAATAGAATAAATAGTGATAATTTAAATAAAATATTTATTAAAAATAAAAATTTTAGAAAAGTTTATCGTACTATTAGAGTTAATAATGGAATTTATGAAAATAATTAAAACATTTTTTAGTGTTGTTTTATTGTTATTAGTAATAATATTTTTATTATTTGGCTTTTTTATAATTAAAGAAGGAAATAATGGTATTTTGTTACGTTTAGGTCGATTAGTTTTGAATAGTAATAACCAAAAAGTAAGAATATATTCTCCAGGTTTACATATGAAGATTCCGTTTATTGACAATGTTTATGTATTTGATACAAGATTAAAAACTTTAGATATAAAATCATCTAGAATTGTAACAAAAGAAAAAAAAGATGTGATTGTTGGGTATTATGTTAAATGGAAGATTATTGATTTAGGTAGATATTTTGTATATACTGGTGGAGATGAGTTGAAAACAAATTCTTTGTTATCTCAGCAGTTAAATACATCTATAAGAGCTGAATTTGGAAAGCGTGTAATTTCTGAGGTAGTTTCGGAAGAAAGAGATGACATTAATGAAATTTTAAGAACAAGGGCAACAAAACAAGCAGTTGATTTGGGTATTGAAATTATAGATGTAAGAATAAAAGGAATAGAATTTCCTGATAATACTAGTAATGCTATTTATCAATTAATGCGCGCTAATATGAAAAAAATTGCTAATCGTCATAGAGCAGATGGAAATTCTATTGCAGAAGAAATTTTGGCTTCTGCAGATGCAAAAGTTATTGTTCTTCTTGCTAAGGCAAGAAGTGAAGCTCAGATTATTAGATCACATGGAAAAAATAGAGCTTTTAAAATTTATTTACAAGCATTTAAGAAAAATTTAGATTTTTTTTCTTTGTATCAATATTACAAAACATATGAGAATATTTTTTATAGTAGCAAAGATTTATTTGTTTTAGATGGGAAAAGTAAATTTTTTAAATATTTTGTTGATCCTTCTTTATATGTAAAGAATTTTAATAAAAATTAAATGTTATGTAAAATATTATTTATATTTTTTATAAAAGAAGTGATAAACGATTTAATTATAAATTAATAAAAATTAGTTTTTTAGAATAAAGTGGAGGATTGATTTTTATAATGATTGATATTTTTTTTTCATCTCTTGCATTAGTATTTGTTTTAGAAGGTTTAATGTTGTTTATATTTTCTGAAAAATGGAAAAAATTATTGCAAAAAATTATTAATCAAGAGGAAAAGACATTAAAAATGGTTGGATTTATTAGTATGTTAATTGGAGTATTTTTATTAACTATAGTGCATCAATTATTTGAGTAGTAATATAATTTTATGACTAAAAATATTGTAATTGTAGGAATGCAACTAGGTGATGAAGGAAAAGGGAAGATTATTGATGTATTGACAAAATATATTCATGTTGTTGTACGTTATCATGGTGGGCATAATGCTGGTCATACGCTAAATATAAATAATGAAAAAACAATATTAAGAATAATACCGTCTGGTATTTTAAGAGAAAATGTTCAGTGTTATATAGGAAATGGAGTAGTATTATCTCCAGAGGTTTTGTTTAATGAGATAAATATGTTGGAAAATAGAGGTATTAATATAAAAGAAAGATTACATGTTAGTCAATCTTGTTTTTTAGTTTTGCCAAACCATGTTGCATTAGATAATGCAAGGGAGAATTTTAAAAATTCAATTTGCAAAATTGGTACTACTGGATGTGGTATTGGTCCTGCGTATGAAGACAAAATAGCTAGAAGATCTATAAGAGTTATTGATCTTTTTCATTTAGATAAAACAACTAAAAAGATAGTTTCATTATTAAATTATCATAATTTTATATTAAAAAATTATTATTGTTGTTCAGAAATTAATTTGGAACAATTGTTAGAAACAATTGAGTCCTGGTCTTGTAAGTTTAAAGAGTTAACTTGTGATGTTACTAGTTCTTTACATTTTCACAGAAAGAATAATGATTCAATTTTATTTGAAGGAGCTCAGGGATTTTTTCTTGATATTGATCATGGTACATATCCTTTTGTGACATCTTCAAATTCTTGTGTAGGTAGTGTAGTTAATGGAGCTGGATTTGGTCCATTATATTTAAATTATGTATTAGGAATTACTAAATCATATACAACTAGAGTTGGAAACGGACCATTTCCAACCGAACTTAAAAATAATATTGGTAAAATGTTGGCAATTCGTGGATTTGAATTTGGATCAATTACAGGAAGACCTCGTCGTTGTGGATGGATTGATATTGTGTTGTTACGTCGTTCTATTGAAATTAATAGTATCTCTGGAATTTGTATTACTAAATTAGATGTATTAGATGGATTATCTACAATTTGTATTGCAGTGAATTATTATGATTGTAAAAAAAGAAAGTTATTAAAATATCCACCACAATGTGTAGAAGATTTTTTAAATATTAAACCTATATATGAAGAAGTTCCTGGTTGGAATGAAAGTACTTTTGGAGTCAAAGAAATTAGTCAGTTGCCTAAGAATGCAATATTTTATATTAGAAAAATAGAATCTTTATTAGAAATTCCTGTTGATATAATATCAACAGGCCCTGAAAGAAATTCGGTAATTTTTGTGAGTAATTTATTTGAGAGATGATAAATAAAGTTTTAAAAATAAAAGATCTTTATATTTATTAAATATAATAAAAAAATGATTTGTATATTAAATGTAATATTTATAGCGTTTATAAAACGGTTTTCAGATTTTGTTCAAATACAATTTTTTTTATTGTAAGGGTTTTTTATATACCCCGGAGAGGATTTGAACCTCTAATCTACCCGTTAGGAGTGGGTTGCGTTATCCAATTACGCTACCGGGATAAATTCGATTTTAAGCAGTTAATATATAAGATATTTTATATAATATTATTTGGAGGAATATATTTCAATTAATAAATTTTTTGATTAAATAAAAATAATAATTTTCATTTGTTGTTGATCTAGTAAATGTTATTAAGATTTTATATTTATAGATATTACTAAGTTTTTTCTGAAAGGATTTTTATTTTAAAAAATATATTTTATAAGTATATATATAATTTTTTTTAAATTAATTTTTAATTATTTAATAATCTAATATTAAAGTAAATTATTTATTGTCTTATATTTCCAATAAATTAATAAATTTTTATTTAGATAAAAAATTCCACAATAAATTGGATATTTATAATTGTTCATTATTAATTTAGCATAATGATTAATTTGTTTTATATGATGTTTTTTATTATTGAGATTTCCTGTTTTATAATCAATAATCCAAAATTTGTTTTGATAAATAAATATCCTATCAATAATTTTTGTTGAAATTTTTTTATTTATTTTAACTAGTATTTTATATTCATTTTTTTCTTTGTAGTGAGATTTAAATATCCATTTTGCAATAGGGTTATTAAATGATTTTTGTATTATTAGTAGTATTTGTTTATAAATTATTTTTTGTTCAGTTAAATCTAGTCCTAAAATTTTCAGTTGTTTTTTAATGTTATGCCATGGTAGTTGTTTTATTGTATTCGGGTGATTATTGCAAATCCATTCTAATAATTCATGTAATATTGTTCCTATTTCTTTTTTATTGATGGAATATTTAATATAGATTTTTATTTTATTTGGTTTATATGGAATATGTTTTTTATTAATAGATAAGGGATTGATATAATATTTTTGAGGTAGTTTGTATAATGAGGATTGGATTATTTTTTGAGTTTCAATATTTATTTTTGAATTTTGTTCATTTAATATAAATTTTTGTTCTTTTAATAGTGAACGAAAAGAAAATTGTGATTCTTTTTTTTTATGGTCAAATAGGTATATATTTTTTTTAGCGCGTGTTAATGCTACATATAAAAGACGTTGCAGTTCGTAGAAGTTTTTTTTATTATCTATGTTTTTAATATAATCATATAATGATATATGTGTTTTATTATAAATATTTTCTATAGGATATATTAACGGTGATTTAGAAAAATTTTTTTCTGAAATTTCTAAATAACGAAATAATGGGTTTATATTTTTTTTTGTTGTATAACTTAAGTAAGGTAATATGATTGAGTCAAATTCCAATCCTTTTGCTTTATGTATAGTCATTATTTCTATTTGTGATGTAGTATGTTTATGAGAATATAATTTTTTCAGTTCTTTTTCTATTGTATTTAAATTAATAAATTTTCCTTCAATATTAAATTGTTCGATTAATTCCCAGAATTTTTCTAAATCTTCTTGTTCCTCTTGTGTAAGAATATGTTTTATATGAAGTTTTTTGAGCACATTTATTATCCAATGCACTAATGGTTGTTGATATCTTTGGTTTAGAGCATCATGGATTTGTTTGAAAATAAATTTTATACGATATTTTCCTTCATTACTAATTTTTGGAATTTTATCTATGTTTAACAGTATTTGGTAAATAGATTTTTTTTGTGAAAAATTAGCGATTTGATATATATCAGATATAGATAATCCACAAAATTGACTCCTTAGTAAAGCTAACCATGTTAATCGATTTCCTGGTAATAATAGAACTTGAGTTAATATCCATATGTCTTGTATGTGAGGTAATTTTAGTATAGGATTGATTTCAGTTCCTTGAAATAGAATATTATTTTTTTTTAATGAATGAATAATTTGAGGCAATTGAGATCTAGATCGGATCAGTATAGCAATTTTATCTTTAGGATTTTTTTTGATCTCTTGTTTTATTAAGTTAGCAATTGCTTCGGATTCTTCAATGAAGTTGTTGTATAATTGGGAATAGATATTGCTTTTTTTATTATGATTAGTACTTATTGATGGATAAAATTTAACCGCACCATATTTGTTATTGTTTGATATTGGGAAAATATTAGTACAATATTTGTTAATCCAATTAGTTAAATTAATTGTGGATCGAAAATTATATTTTAATTGTAATGATTTTACTTTTATATGTGCAATTCCTTCTTTTTTAATTTTTTCAAATAGTCCTACCTCTGCTTGTCGAAATCGATAAATTGATTGCATTGGATCTCCAACCAAAAATATAGTTTTTTTATTTGTTTTTATGTTGGTTTCCCAGTGTTTAATTATTTTTTTAAATAATTTATATTGTTGTATTGAAGTATCTTGGAATTCATCGATTAATAAATGATGTATATTATTTTTAATATAATTTGATAGATCATGAAGTTGATTTTTATTTTTAAATGCTGATAATATTTCTTGAGAAATGTATGAAAAGTCTACTGTATTATTTTGATAAAAAACTGTATGTAAATGTGCAATTAGGTTTGGTAACAAGATGCATAATGATTGAAGAATTTTCCATTGTTTTTTTGGATAATGTATAGATGGTAAATTTTTAATTTTAATAAGAATCTTGCAAAATTCTGGAAGTTTTTGTAGCATGTTTAAGATGTTTTTATTTTCATTTTTTAAAAAATTATATGTTTCATTATTATAATTATTTTTTTTAAATCCTACATGATGGTTAATTTTTTTTCTTAGTTGATTTTTAGAGTTGATCAATAAAAAAGATAAACTTTTTGCTATGTGTTGATTTATTTTAGTATAGTGACTCCATTTTTTTAACGTTTGTAATTTTGGTAAATTTTTTTTATTAGATTTTATAATTTTTGTTGTAAAGGAAAAAATTTTTTTCCAATATGTTGTTGATATGCTGTTTTTTAAATTAGAAATTTCTTGTTTTTCAATATAGGATAGTATTTTTTCATAATATGTTTTATTAACATGTTGTTTTTTAAATAAAAATGATATCCATTGTTCTCTGTTAGATAATAGGTTGATTAGGAGTGTAAATAGTTTTTTTTGGTTATTATTTACGTGCTGTAATATTAGTTTCAGATATTTTTTTAAATTAATGTGTTTTGTTATTTTATAAAAAAAATTTTTAACTGCTATTTCATATAAATATTGAGGTTTATCTGTAATATAAAATTGCATAATTTGCGTATTTTTTTTAGGAAAAATTTTGTATAAATCAAGGCATAATGCATCTATTGTAAGTACACGTAGTTTATGCAATTGATATAGAATATTTTTATTTTTATTTAGTTTTAATGCTTTTTTTGCATAAGAAATAGTGTTTTTTTGATATGTATCACACACATTGTTTTTGATAAAATTTTTATTTTTAATAATATATTGCATTATATTTATAATACGGTTTCGTATTTCGTTAGCTGATTTTTTGGTAAATGTTATTATCAATATATATTCTGGTTTTTTTGTAACTGATAAGAGTTTTAAATAACGTTGTATTAATAATTCTGTTTTACCAGATCCTGCTGGTGCTTGAACTATATAAGAGTAGGATGTATTAGTAGCTTCTACTCTATAGATTTGATCTTTTGTTTTCATATAAGTTAAATTTAATTGAAATTAATTTAATAGTTAAAAATTTAATTTTTTAAATACAGGAATTAAAAATTTATTAGTTAATATTTTATTGTATTTAGTAGATTTTTATTAAATATTAGTTACATGATGCAGTTTTATACTAAGTTTATTTTAAATCTTTATGTTTTCTATAAGCTTATTATGTAAGATTTTATATAAATGTTTACTGTTTAGTTTTTTTTTAATTACGAAATTGAAGTATATTTTTTCAGAGTTTAAAGAGATGATTTTTATTTTTTTAGAATTAAATATATTCATAATTATGGAATTTATTTGGTAAAATAAATAGTTGATATTATTACCAATTATAGTAATGATGCTACAATCTTTTATTAGTTGAATTTTTTCTATTTTTTTTATTTTTTTAAGAAAAAAGTTTAAATAGAATTTTTTTTGGTTGTTTTTAAATTTATTTTTTAAGTAAAGAATTATGTTAGGCTCTAAATAAAATAGTGATTTTATTTTAAATTTATATGAGTTAATGGTTGAAATAATATTTGATATTGATTTTATATTTTTTTGTGTATTTATTTTAATTATATTAATATGATCTTGTATTTGTATAGATTTAATAGGTAGAATTTTTGAGCAGGTTTTTTTAGATATATATGTTCCTATATGTTGTGGTTTATAAATATTTTTAATTACAATAGGAATATTGTATTTTTTAACTGGAAATATACAATTAGGATGTAAAATATTATTTCCAATAGATATAATTTTTTGTGTTTCGTTATAATTTAGATTTTTTAATAATTTTGCGTATGGGAATATATTAGGGTTGATTGTAAAAATTCCTGGTACATCTTTCCAGATTTCGCAATAATTGACTTTTAATATAGAAGATAGTAGTGTTGCAGAAATATCTGAGCTATTTCTTCCTAGTAATACTGTATCTCCATTTGGGTTAGATGCTATAAACCCTTGAGTAATGATACTTTCAGCACCAGAGTTAATAAATTGTTTTTTAAGTACTTTATTTTTTTGAATTTTATAGTAAGCAGAAAGATAATTTTTTGTATTTTTTCCTGGAATTGGGCTTGATATTAATGCTTTTCGTATATCATACCATATACAGTTAATTCCTTTTTTTTTTAAAAAAGCACATCCTATTCGTGTAATCATAAATTCTCCTAAACTTAGGATTTGAGCTTTTATTTTTGCTGAATTTTTTTTAATTAGAGAAATATTTTTAAGTAGTTTTTTTAATTTTTTTAGGTCTAATGCAATAATTTTTGATGGTAATTTTAAAGAATGAGTTAATTGTGTATGACAAAATTTAATTTCAGTTTCTATATTTTGATAATGTTTTCCATTTATAGCTAATGTTGTTGCTTTTTCTAATTTATTAGAAATATTTTTAATAGCTGAACAAACAATAATTGGTTGTTTTCCATTTTTAATATGATTTTTTATTATTAATGCAATATTTTCCCAAGTTTTAGTTGAAGAGACACTAGATCCTCCAAATTTTACTACTAATTGATACATTTTAATATTTTTGTTTGAATTTTAAATTATTCATGATTATTTATAACAAAATAACATTTATTATTTGTCTAATACTTAATTGATGTTATTCAATTCTATATTAGATATAAACATTTCTACTTAGATTTATTTTATAAATTAATTGAGATTAAAGTTATTTTTGTTAATATATAAATAAAAATTTGTTTATTTTTTGTTAGTTTGATAATTATATATTTTATATAAATATAACATATTTTATTGGTATATTTTATGTTTAAATATATAGTTTCTTACTAATTTTGGGATGTATTTTTTTATTATTTTTTTATTTAAATATTTTCTTATTAATTTAGAAGATATGTAGATAGAATGTATATTAAAAAAATATATACAACCATGTGTATTGTAGTGTAATAAGTTAAAATCAAATATTTTATGTTTTTGAATTAGTCTTTTTATTGTTTTTGAATAATTTATATTAATTCCTGCTCTATTTGTTACTATCAAATTTGATAAGTTTAATATTTTTTTCCAAGAATACCAAAATTGTATTGTATTAAATACGTCTGTTCCTATCACTATGGATATAGGAATATGAGTTCCAAACTTGTTTCGAAAATATTTTAATGTTACATATGTATATGATGGTGTTGTCTTATTTAATTCATAATAATTAATAGAAAAATTTTTTTTATTTTCGAAAAAAGCTAATTTTAACATTTCTATACGTTGTTTGTCTGTAGCAAATTTTTTATGATATTTAAGTTTTGAATGTTTGCATGGTAAAAATAAAATTTTTTTAAAATTTAGATTATTTTGAACGTTATTAGCAACATTAATGTGTCCATTATGGATTGGGTCAAATGAGCCTCCATAAATAACGATACTATTATTTTGCATTATTTAGATTATTTCCTATTAATTTGTTACAGCATAAAGAGAGGGTTATATTTTCTAACATATTCCAAAATATTTTTTTTGAATTAAATTGTGTATTGATATTTAAATGAATATTTATACATTGTTGTAATAATATTAACAATAGTTTTTCATTAATATTTTTTAGAAAAAATTTATATAAGTTGTTATATTGTTGTAAATTTTTTGAATTACTATTCTTCTTATTAAGAAAAGTCCTATTTTTTAATAGGATTATTTTTTTGATTTCGTTAGTTAATAAGTATAGAATATTAGTTAAATTTGTTTCTTTATATGTATTTTGAAAAAAGTTTATTACTTTGTAAGGATTTTTTGTTAATAAAATTTTAATAAAATTATTTGAGTTATAATTGTGAGAATCTAGAATTTTTTTTGCTTCAAATAATGTAATTGATTTGTTTTTTTTTGGTATAAGAAAAAGTTTTAAAATTTTTGAGCAAGTATATATATTTTTTTTTGAATATTTCCAAATGATATGTGGTATTTTTATATCAAATTGAATTTTTTTATTATTTAACTGTTGAACAATCCAATTGTAAATAATTTTTGAAGATATTTTTTTTATTTCAATTATTTTAATTTCATTAAGGTTATTAAATTCTTTAAGTTGTGATATAATTAAAAACGGAAAATGTAGTACTAGTACATTACATGGATTGATAGATTTTATACATTGTTTTATGAGTTTTTTTTCTTCAAAATTTAGATTTTTTCCGTCAAAAAAAATATTAAAAATAAAAGTTTTACATAACAATGGATAGATTGAGATTTTTTTTTGAATGTTAATTAATTCTGATATTTTTTTTATAAAAATATTAATTATTTCATATTGTTTATTGGAAATTAACAGTGTTTGTATATATTTTTTATAGTATCTTGAAAAGATGGTATCATTTCCAATAAAAAAGAAAATTTTATTTGTAGAATTAATTGTTATTTTTATATTATTCATAATTTTTTACATAAATATTTTGTTTTGGTAAAAAAGTAATTTATAAAATTTTTAATAAATAAAAAAGAATTATTTTAATTTTAATTAATTAGAATTATTTTATTTAAATGAATTATCAGTTATATCTCTTTTAAAGATTTTAAAAGTTTTAAAACATTTAATTTAAAATAATTAATGGTATTAAAAGTATATATAATTATTTCACAATTAGATTTATTATTTTTTTATCAACGATATAAATAATATTTGTGATTTTTTTTTCTTCTAAATATTTTTTCATATGTTGTTTAGTTAAGGATAATAATTTTTGTTTTGAAATGTTTTTTGATATCTTTAAAAAAGATTTAAATTTTCCATTTATTTGAATACAAATTTTTTTCTCATTAAAATTAATAATGTTTTTATCTATTTTCGGCCATTTTGCATCTATTATGATGTCTTTAAATCCTAAATTAATCCATAAAACATGACAAATATGTGGTGCAATTGGTGCTAATATCCTTAATAATATACTTGTGCTAATATAAATAAGATATTCATCTTTTTTTGTTTCAATAGTAAATTTGATTATTTTTTTAAAAAGTTTCATTGCATTTGATACAATCGTGTTAAATTTATGATTTTTATAACTGAAATTAATTTTTTCTAAAATTTTGTATATGGAAGAATAAAATTTTTTTAATTTATATTCAGATTTTTCTAAGTTTAGAAAATTATCATTTACAGTGGAATTATTTAATTTCAAATATAACTTTCTATTTTTATATGAAAAATTCCAAAGTTTTGTTAGGAATTTATGTATTCCTTTTATAGAATTATTAGAAGACCATTCTAAATTTTGTTCTGGTGGAGCTAGGAAGATGATAAATAATCGTGTTGCATCAGCTCCATATTTATCAATTAAATAATTTACGTTTATGATATTTCCTAATGATTTAGACATTTTTTGTCCATCTTTAATGACCATTCCTTGAGTGAGTAATTTTTTAAATGGTTCGTTATATTGTACTAATTTTTCATCTCTCATGAGTTTATAAAAAAATCTAGCGTATAATAAATGCATAACAGCATGTTCAATTCCTCCAACATATTGATCAACTGGCATCCAATAGTTAGTTTCATTATTAGTCATTGTATTATGTTGTGTGGGACAGGTAAATCTAACGTAATACCAGGAAGATTGAAAAAATGTATCTAAAGTATCTGTATCTCTAGTAGCATTTTTTTTACATTTATGACATTTTATTTTATAAAAATTGGGAAAATTAGATAAGGATAGTTTTTTATGTTTGAAAGAATGTATTTTAGGTAGAATTATTGGTAAATGTTTTTCTTGAACTGGAATTATTCCGCATTGATTACAATGAATCATTGGGATAGGAGTACCCCAATATCGTTGTCTGGATATACTCCAATCTCTAATACGTAAATTAATAGAAGTATTTCCATAACCATGTTTTATTAAAAAACGAATAATTTCTTTATTTGCTTTCTTTGAAGATAAGTTATTAAATTGTCCTGAATTTATTAAATAACCTTCTTGGGTAAAGGCAGATTGGTTATAGTCATGTTTTAATTTGTTAAAAGGAATAATAACTTCTTTTATAGGTATATTATTTTGTTTTGCAAATTCCCAGTTACATTGATCATGTGCTGGTGCTACCATTATTGCTTTTAAATTATATTGCATTAATATAAAATTGACTATCCAAATAGGAATTTTGGTTTTGGTAATTGGATGAATTGCAATAATGTTAGTTTTTATTCCATGTTTTTTTGAGGTAACTATATTTTCTTCTGTTATTGCTGTTTTATAGCAATTTTTAATAAAGTTACTGATATTTATATCTTGTTTCGCGATTTCTTTTGCTAAAGAATGATCAGGAGCGATAGCTATATATGTTACTCCCATAATAAGATCTAATCTTGTTGTATATATTTTTAATAATTTCGTATTGTGATTTATTTGAAAATTAATTTCATATCCTTTGGACTTTCCTATCCAATTATATTGCATTTGCTTTACTTTATTTGGCCATTTATCTAATGTATTTAAATTTTTTAATAATTCTTTTGCATATGAAGTTATTTTAATAAACCATTGTGATATTTCTTTTTGTTCTATTGTAGCTCCTGATCTCCATCCTTTTCCATTAATTACTTGTTCGTTGGCTAATACTGTTTTATCTATTGGATCCCAATTAACAAGAGTTTTTTTCCTGTAGATAAGTCCTTTTTCATATAGTTTAATAAAAAACCATTGTTCCCATTGATAATAATTTGGATTACATGTATTAATTTCTCTATTCCAATCGTATGAATTTCCCAATTTTAATAATTGTTTTTTCATACGTTTTATATTTTTTTCTGTCCATTTTTGTGGATTAATCTTATGTTTTATGGCGGCATTTTCAGCTGGAAGACCAAAAGCATCCCATCCAATTGGATGTAATACATTTTTTCCCAATGATCTTTGATATCTGGCTATGATGTCTCCTATTGTGTAATTTCGTACATGTCCTATATGTAGATCTCCACTTGGATATGGAAACATAGATAAGCAGTAGAATTTTTTTTTATTTGAATCTTTAAAAACATTAAAAACTTTTTTTTCTTTCCAATATTCTTGAGTAATTTTTTCAATTTTTTTTGGAAGATAATTTATATCCATTTTACATATATTTAACAAAAATAAATTTTGTGATTAAAATAAAAATTTTGTTTTTTGATATTTTTATATATTTGTTATTATTCAATAAATTTAAAAATAGTTAAATCTAAAATAATTATAGATGATAATAATAAAATATAAAATATAATTTTATTAATACATTGAAAGATGATACATTATAAAATTACTATTTATTAGTTTTTAGATAAAAATTAAAAATATTAAAAACATAATTTATGTTTTTATATTGTTAAATGGGTGTATGGTATTTAATATTGTGTAATGTTAAACAATTTTTTTTCGAAAAGATTAATTTAGTTTTATGTTTATTAATTTGCGTTTTTATATAATCTAATATTATTTTAGTGTTTTTATGAATTGAATAATGTTATCTATAGGAATTAGATGTTTTTCTTTATTTTTTCTAGATTTATATTCAATAAGATTATTTTTTATATTTTTTTTACTGATAATTAAATGGTGTGGTATACCAATTAAATCATGATCCATAAATAAAATACCAGGTTTTTCATTTCTGTCATCCAATAGTACATCCCAGTTTTCTTTGATTAGTTGTTGATATATATTTTCTGATATAGTTTTAATTAAATTTGATTGATGTGCATTTATTGGAATTATAACTATTTGAAATGGAGCGATCTCGAATGGCCATATAATTCCATTTTCATCATGAAATTGTTCAATAATGGCTGCAATCATTCGACTGATTCCCAAGCCATAACATCCCATAACTAAATTTGTAAGTTTATGATTTTTATTTAAGATTTTTGCATTTAATATTTTTGAATATTTATTTCCAATTTGGAATATATGTGCTATTTCTATCCCTTTACAGGATTTTAGTTTTCCTTTTCCATCTGGACTTAGATCTCCTACTTGTACTTTTCTTAAATCATAAACATCATTATAATGTACGTCTTTTCCCCATTTTACGTTTAAATAAAATTTATTTATTTCATTGGCTCCACAAATAAAATCTTTTACCATAAGAGCATGGTAATCAACTATAATTGGAATTTTTAAATTAATTGGTCCTAAAAAGCAAGGTAATGTATTAAAGATTTTTTTTATAGTGCTTTCTTCAATTAATTTTATTGGTGACTTTATTAATGGATGTTTTTCAGCTTTAGTTAAATTAAGTTCATCGTTTTCTTTTAAAATTAATGCTATAAATGGACTATTTTTTCCTTCAGCAATAAAAGTTTTTACAATTTTTTCTTTTTTTGTTTTAAGGAAAATAGATATTTCATTATTTGACGTAATTTTAAATATTTTTTTATTTGTTTTATTATTATTGTAATAATTAATATTAGATTTTATTGTGGATTGATAATATTTTGTTGAAGATTTTAAATCGGTAGCTTGTTCTAAATTTGCAGCATAGTTACTACTATTGCTATAGATAATTATATCTTCTCCAATATTTGTTAAGATTTGGAATTCATGTGATATATTCCCTCCTATGTTTCCGTTATTAGCTTTTACAATACGATAATTTAATTTTAATTTATTAAATATATTACAATAAGTTTCACGCATTATTTTATAAGTTTTTTTTAGGCATTCATTATTTAAATGAAAGGAATAGGCATCTTTCATGATGAATTCTTGTGTTCTTATTGTTCCAAATCTTGGTCTGATTTCATCTCTAAATTTATTTTGGATTTGATAAAAAATAATAGGTAATTGCTTGTATGATTTTAGTTCATGTTTAATTAATTTAGTAATAATTTCTTCATGAGTAGGAGATAGACAATATTCTTTGTAATGATTATTTTTTAATTTCATTAATTGATTTCCAAATATATTCCATCTTCCAGTTTGTTTCCATAATGTTGATGGTTGCAATATTGGCATAAGTATTTCTATTGCATAATTTTTATTCATTTCTTTTCTAATTAAATTTTTTATTTTTTGAAGTATTTTTAATCCTAGTGGCATCCATGTATATAGTCCTGTACTAATTTTTCGTATAATTCCAGATTTTATCATCAATTGATAAGAAATATTTTCTTTATTATTTATAGGATTTTTATTTGTCGATAAAAACCATTTAGATATACGCATTATTGATATAGTTAGTGTATATAATGTTGTTATTATATATTATATGTATAAATTTTTATTTGGGAAATAATGTATTGTTTTTTGTATTAGATTAGTTATTATGAGTTTTTAAAAAGTAAATTTAAATATTTAGTTTTTTAAATTTTATATTTTGATATTTATCAAGTTACTTGATAAATAAATTTTTATAATATAAATATTTTTTTATTTGAGTGATCAATTATCGGAGTTGTAATTGTTTCAAACAATATATTTTGTTTAATAATTTTATTATTTTGAATAATAAATAAAATTCCTTTCATTGTTAATTTGTTTTTTAATATAGTAAATAATTTTCCATTAGATAAAAATTTTAATAAATATGGTATTTTTATTTTATCTATTGCTGCTGTACAGATTAATATATCGAATAAATATTTATTGTTGCATTTGTAGGTGTTAAAATCTTTTTTGATTAATTGTATATTTCTGATAGATAGGGCTTTTAATTTATTTTCAGCTGTTTTTATAAATTCTTCATAATAATCAATACTTATAATTTTTTTGGATAATTTACTTAATATTGCTGTAAAAAACCCTGTTCCTGTTCCAATTTCTAATATTTTTTCATTTCCTTTTAAAAATAAAGATTGTAGAATAATGGCTTCTTCTAATGGAGTTAACATATATTGACCATAATTAATTGGTATTCTCATATCAGAATAGGAGAATGTTTTAAATTTATTTTGAACAAAAATGTGTCTAGGTATATTATTAAAAATATCAAGGATTTTTTTATTTGTTATATATCCGTAATATAATTGTTTTTTCAACATGTTATTTCTTTCTTTATTCATTGTAATTATTCTACAATATATTTTAGAATTATTTTATTTTTATTTAATTTTGAAATTGGTTTTTTTGTTAAAGATAGCATTTTAAGCAAAAATAATAGTTTTGTTTTTAAAACATATTTTATTCAAAATATTAATAATAGAATTTTTCCCCCATATGTTATATAGATAATATTATGATTGGGATATTTTATTTTTAAAATTAATATATAATAAAAATTATTAATATTTAATATGTTGTAATTTAATGTTTTAAATTGTCAAATTTAAATTTGAATTTAATCAGAAGAAGATGATGTTTATCATAAAAGATTTATAGAATTATATTTATATTAATACAGATTATTATTATTATTATGTAGTTTTAGATAGTTTTAGGTAAAATTAATTCTTAATTTAAGATTATTCAATAATTTTATGATTAAGTTTTTTATTATGTTTATGATAGTTCCTATCATAGGTTATAAATTATTGTTACTTAACAAATCAACTTTAATAATAGATGATTATGGATATATCCATAAAACATTATTTTATTTGAAAGATAAAAGGGGTCAAAAGGAGTTTCCATTGAGGATTTTATCAAATGGGAAAAAACAATTTGTTTTTAATCCTAAAAAATATGTATGGGCTGTTTATAATAAACATGGTGATCGAATTATGACAGGTAGTGCTTCTGGTGGAAAAGATTTTTGTAAAGATTTGGGAACATCATGTCGTACTGTAACTGGTAGTTTTTACATTTATTACAAAAAAGGGGTAAATTGTCGTTCTAGTGAATTTTTTGTAAATAAAAGTCGTTTAGGAGTTAAAATGCCTTATTGTATGTTTTTTTTTCGTGGATTTAGTATACATGCTGCTTATGAAGTTCCTTATGCAAATTCTAGTCATGGTTGTATTAAAGTGCTTCCTAGTGCGGCGGAGTGGTTAAATAAATATTTTATGAAAATAGGTACTCAAGTTATAGTTCTTCCTTATTAATTTATTATTTTTTTAATTATTTTTCTTTTTAATGTAAAAGTTCTTCTATGAATTTTTTTATTAATTTATTAAGTTTTTTTTCTATTTTTGATGCCATTGCTAGTACTGTTTCATGAGTATGGTTTGTAGATACAATGCCTGTAGCATAATTTGTAATACCTGCGATTGCGATAATTTTCATTCCGCAATGTTTTGCTAATAAAACTTCTGGAATAGTAGACATACCTACTGCATCTCCTCCTAATATTTTAAATGCTTTTATTTCTGCTGCTGTTTCGTAATTTGGTCCTAGTACTGAAATATATACTCCTTGATGTAAAATAATATTTTCTTTTTTAGCTATTATTAACATTTTTTCTTTTAGTTTTGCATCATATAAATTATTTAATGGTAAAAATCTTGGTCCAAATTCTTCGTCATTAATTCCTACCAATGGATTGTTTGGTTGCATATTTATATGATCAGTCAAAATCATAATTTCTCCTGGTTTAATTTTTTTTTTTAGAGATCCAGATGCATTAGTACATAAAAAATATTGACAACCTAATAATTTTAAAGTTCTAACGTATGTTTTCATTGTGTGAAAGTTTGTCCCTTCATAACTATGACTTCTTCCTTGCAAACATACAACATCTTTTCCTGATATATTTCCTAGTATTAAGTTACCATTATGACCATTTACTGTACATTTTGGAAATCCTGGTAAATCTTTATATTTAATAATAATAGTGTTATTTAACATTGATGATAGATTGCCTAATCCTGATCCAAGTATGATTCCTATGATTGGTTTAAAGTAAGGATTTTTTTTTTTTATTTTTTTTGTGGATATATGTGCTAATGTTATTTTTTTTTTTTGCATTTTTAAAGTTTTGTATTGTTAAATATAAATATTTTATATCAAAATAGTTTTGATTAATATCTTATATTAGATAATTGTGTAATATTTTATTAATTGTTATAACTTATTTATAAGTTGTTTTTATAAATAATATTTATATATAGGTTTTTATGAATAAATTGTGTCATAAAGAATTTGCTAATTTAGAAAAAATAGGTAGTTTATTAGTTTTTATTTTTGCTTTATTTGCAATAATTTTATCAAATTCTCCATATTGTTATTTTTATGAAAAAGCGTTAAATTATGTAGTTCGAATAAAAATATTTAATTTTTTAGTTGCAAAATCATTTTTATCATTGGTAAATGATGGTTTAATGATTATTTACTTCGTACTGGTTGGTCTCGAAGTTATAGATGTTCTTATAGAAAATTTTCTTGTTAACAAAGTGAGTATGTTAATTTTTAATATTGTTGTTTTTAGTGGTTTAGTTTTTCCGGCATTTGTTTTTTTTATTTTTAATAAAAATTATATAGAATATTTAAAAGGATGGTCTATACCAATTTCTACTGATATTGTTTTTTCTTCAAGTGTTATTAATTTTTTGGATCCTTATGTATCTTATTCTTTAAAAAGTTTATTAACTGTTATTTCTGTTTTTGATGATATACAATCAATGATTGTGATATCTATTTTTTATTCTAAAAAAGTTCCTTTATTTTTAGGATTATTTTTAATTAGTATTATATTGATTTATTTATTTTATTTTAACTTCAAAAGTTCTCTATTGTTTATAACTATTGGTTTTTTTTCATTATTTTTTCTTTTTAAATCAGGTGTTCATGGAGTTTTGTCTGGAATAATTATTTCTATAATTGTTTCTAAATATAAGAATTTAAATTTTTTAATATATTTTAAAAAATATTTAAAATATTTTGTAACATTTTTTATTTTACCGATATTTGCTTTAGTAAATTCTGGTATAGTGTTTGTAAATTTTAATTTTTCAATGTTATTGCATCCTATTTTTCTTGGTGTGTTTTTTGGTTTATTAGTAGGAAAACAAATTGGTATATTTTTACCATTGTTTTTTTTTATTAAGATTAAATGTCTATTAAAATTAGATAGTAATATCAAATCTTTAGATATTTATGGGATTTCTTTGCTTTGTGGGATTGGATTTACAATGAGTATATTTATTGGGTCTATATCTTATCATTATGATTTATATTATATGACTTTGGCTAAAGAAGGTATATTTTTAGGTTCATTTTGTTCGGGAATGTTGGGTATTTTTGTCTTAAATAATGTAAGTACAAGAAGAAATGATAATTTAGTTAAGAAATGCTAAATTAATTTATTTTTTTTAAGTTGTTTCATGATTAGCTATTTTTATAGTAGTTTAATATTTTAATTATTTTAATTTGAAACCTAATTTTATTAACAATTTATTTTCTAAATTTTTCATGATTGTTTTTTCTTTTTTTTTAATATGATTAAATCCTAATAAATGTAGGATTCCATGAATAATTATAAAAGCTAAATATTTTTTAAATGGTTGAGCTATTTTTTTAGATTCTATTTTTAAAATCTTTGTACATATAATAATGTCTCCTAAGAAATGATAATTTAATTTTTTATATGTAGAAATAGAACTAGGAAAAGACAATATATTTGTAATTTTGTTTTTTTTTCTGTATAAATAGTTTAATTGAATTATTTCATTTGGACATACAAATTTAATAGTAATTTCAGCAGTTTTTATTAAATTTTTTAATATTAATTTTGCCCAAAAAATAATAGTTTTAATTTTTATTGGAATATAATTTTTGTGTGAATATTGTATATCTATATAATATTTTTTTTTCATAAGATATTGTTTTATTATTTTTAATAAGTTTCTTTTTGATAGTTTTGATAAAAATTAAAAAAATTGCAAGAATCTTTTATAGAGTTAATATATATGTAAATATAAATATTTTTTGTAAAGTATTGAGGTTCGATTTAAATGAAAAAGCGTGTGGTTTCTGGTATACGTGCTAGTGGAGATTTGCATATTGGACATTATCATGGAGTTATTAAACATTGGATTGACTTACAAAGTCAATATGATTGTTATTTTTTTATTGCAGATTTACATGGGTTAACGACTTGTTATAAAAATCCAAATTCTATTAAACCTTTTGTTTGGAATATGTTGGTTGATTTGTTTGCATGTGGAATAAATCCAAATATGTGCAAGATTTTTATTCAATCTTGGATTTCAGAACATATTGAATTATTTTTATTACTTTCTATGATTACTTCGTTAAATTGGGTTGAACATGTTCCTTCTCATAAGAATCAAAAACAAAGAAATTTTTTAAAAAAAGATTTTATGACATATGGTTTTTTAGGTTATCCTATTTTACAAAGTTCTGATATATTACTTTATAGAGCAGATTATGTTCCAATTGGTGAGGATCAAATTGCTCATATTGAATTAACTAGAAAAATTGTCAGAAAATTTAATTTTTTATATAAAGATAATAATCTTTATATAAAACATTTAATTTTTAAGGCTATTCAAAATTTAAAAAATAATTATAGTAATTATTATATTTTTTTAAAAAAAATTTTACAAAATAATGATGGGTGTAAGTTAATTAATGAAATTAAGTTGTTTTTAGCAAATTATAAAAAGTTTCCTTTAAGAGTTAAACAGAATTTATTAAATAATTTTGATGTTTATAGAAAAAAGATATTGAATGAACCAAAAGCAATAATAAGACATGGTTTTTCTAAAGTACTAGGAACTGATGGAAAAAAAATGTCTAAATCATTTCATAATACTATTTCTTTAAGAGAAAATTTAAATGATGTGAAAAAGAAGATATTTTCTATGCCAACTGATCCTAATCGTATAAAAAGATATATCCCTGGAAATCCAGGAAATTGTTCTGTATGGCAATTACATAGTATTTATTCAACAGATTCTTTAAAGGAATGGATAAAATCTGGGTGTTGTTCTGCTAAATTTGGATGTGTTGATTGTAAAAAAATGATTGTTGATTCTATTAAAAAGGAATTATTTATAATTCAAGAGAAGATTCAATTTTATCAATCAAAAATAAATTTAATTAAAAATATTGTAATAGAACATACTGAAATAGCAAAAAAAGAAGCTAGAAAAACATTGGATGAAATAAAAATAATAATGGGTTTAGATTATTGATTTTATTTAATAAGATATTGATATTGGATGTTTAACATTAAAATTTATTATTTTATATAAATATGTATGAATGGTTTTTGAAAATTTAAAAATGTTAATTAAAATAATGTTCTATTTTAATAGTAAAAAGTATTGGTAAATATGGTCAATAAATTTAGGAATGGTACTGATTTTTCTAATCAAGCTAGACAGTGGTGGGATAAAAATGGTCCTTGTCATATACTTCATTGTATTAATCCTGTGCGTATTGAGTTTATTTGTAAGTTTTGCTCTCTATTTAAGAAAGAGGTTTTAGATGTTGGTTGCGGTGGAGGTATTTTATCAGAATCTATGGCGATGTTAGGAGCAAATGTTACTGGATTGGATATTGAAAATTCCCTTATTAATATAGCAAAATGTCATGCTATTAAAGAAAGTCTTGTTATAGATTATTATTGTATGCCTATTGATCATTATGGTAATAAATTATTTGATGTTATTGTTTGTTTAGAATTATTAGAACATGTTAAAGATCCTTGTTCAATATTGTATCACTGCTATAGATTATTAAATTCTAGTGGTTACTTATTTATATCAACTATTAATTCTGGAATTATATCGTATATACAAATTGTTGTTATAGCTGAATATTTATTAGGTATAATACCAAAACAAACACACGATTTTCGAAATTTTATATCTCCAAGTAAACTTGCAAGTATTGCAAGATCTGTTGGATTTAAAGTTATTGATTTAAAGGGAATGTCGTACAATGTTTTTACTAGAAAAGCTAAAATTACTAATAAAATATGTGTAAATTATTTTATGGTTTTGCAGAAAAAATAGATTAATATATTTGTTGATATTTTATTTATGAATTCGATATATTTGATTGAGATTTTATATTTATTAATATTGAATCAATATTGGTTGTTTATTTAAATGATCAAAATTGAAATTTATTTCGCATATTTTTATTATTGTTAGTGATAATTTTGATTTTTTATATTTTTTGTTGTTTTATATATGTTTTAAAGTAGTCTATAATTTTAATAGATATTTTAGATAATCCAATTTGATTTAATTGATTTATTTTTAACCATTTTTTTATATTTGATTTTTTACTTGTATAAGATTGGTTTGATTTAATTTTTATTGCTATTGATTTTGCATTGAGTATAAAGTTACTTATTGAATATTTAAAATTAGTTAATAAGTATATATTTTCAATATTATTTATATTATATTTATTTTGAATAAAGTCTTTAATAGGAGTTTTATAATCAATATAAGGAATAGTCCATAATTTTGGCCAAAGTTTTTTGTAAGATTGTTTTGTAAAAAAAATTTCGTTATATGAATTATATATTAGTAAAAACTTTTTATATTTTATAATATTTTTTTTATTATATTTATGATAAGACAATGGAGATATTAATTTGTTTTTTTTTTGAGATACAATTTGTATGTAAAGGACAAGTTGTGCAATTAGGATGTTTTGATTTACAATGAAAATATCCTAGATCCATAATTGCTTGAGTATAATCTGCACTACGTTCTTTTGACATACATTTATTTGCAAAATTGATTAATTTAACATTTAAATGTTTTTGACTATTAATATAACTTAAATTGAAATATCTAAACAGTACACGTTTAGCATTAGTATCTAGTATTGCTTTTGGTAAATTAAAAGCTTGAGACATTATAGCGGCAGCTGTAGATGGTCCAATTCCAGGTAATTTAATTAAGAATTTTGTTTGTTTAGGGAAATTTCCGTTATATTTGTTCCAGATAATTTTGGCAGTTTTAATTAAATTGATAGCT
Organism: Candidatus Legionella polyplacis; assembly: GCF_037013735.1. Lineage (NCBI taxonomy): Bacteria > Pseudomonadati > Pseudomonadota > Gammaproteobacteria > Legionellales > Legionellaceae > Legionella > Candidatus Legionella polyplacis. The sequence continues at coordinate 113,138 of NZ_CP135136.1, read as the reverse complement.
CTATTATAGTATCCAAGTCCTGACCAATATAAAAGGATTTCATCTTCAGACGCTTTAATAAGATGTTGGATATTAGGAAATTTTTTTATAAAACGATTGAAATATGGGATAACTGTTTTTAATCGTGTTTGTTGTAACATGATTTCAGATATCCATATTTTATATGGATCTGGATTAATAGAATTTTTCCATGGTAAATTTTTTCTGCCATATTTATCAAACCATTTTAGTAATGGTTTAGTAAATGTTTCTGTAATGTTTTTCATATTTTGGCTAAAGTAAAATTTATTTTTTTGATATTTTTTATTATGTAATTTTATATGTTATTTTATATTTAATAAAATTTAATATTTTTAAGTAATTTTTTTAATAAAAATTAAAATTTTTAATTTTTATATTTTTTTAACTTTTTATAAAAAATATATTTATTGTTTAAAATATTAATTTTTATGTGATTTTAAAATTTATAGTATTATTCATTTTATGAAATCTAATATAAAGAAATTTATTAAAGAGTTAAGAAAAAGAATTAGACTTTATAATCATTATTATTATAATCTTAATAGATCTTTAGTTTCAGATTTTGTTTATGATAAATATTTTAAACGATTAAAAGAGTTGGAAATTAAATATCCAGAGTATATTAATTCTGATTCTCCAACGCAATTGGTTGGAGTAAATCCTAGTAATTGTTTTAAAAAAATTTTTCATAAGAAATCTATGTTGTCGTTATCAAATGTTTATTCTTTTAAAGAATTAAAAAAGTTTTTTCATTGTATTTATAAAAAGTATTCTAAAGATATTAATAGTATTTTTTTTACTTGTGAACCAAAATTTGATGGAATAGCAATTAATTTAATTTATGAAGATGGAAAATTAGTTCATGCTGTAACACGTGGAAATGGATTGATTGGAGAGGATGTAACTGTTAATGTAAAAAATATATCTGAAATTCCGTTGATATTGCCAAAAAATGTAAATTTCAATTTTATTGAAATTCGTGGAGAAATATATATTGCAAAAAAAGATTTTCTTCAAGCCAATAAAATAGCTAAATTTTCAAATAAATCAGTTTTTGCTACTGCTAGAAATGCAGCTTCGGGTGTTTTACGTAGATTAAATAATAATTTATATCAACATATACCATTATCTATATATTGTTATGGTATCGGTGCTTTTAATGGTTTTTTTTTACCAAATAGTCATTTTTTTCGGTTACAGTTTTTAAAAAATATAGGATTTAAAATAAGTTCTAAAACTAAATTGGTTAAGGGATTAGATTCTTGTTTTTTTTATTATGAACAACTTAGAAAAAGTCGTATGAATTTTCCATATGAAATTGATGGTATAGTATGTAAGGTTGATGATATTTGTTTACAAAATAAATTAGGATATTCAGCTCGTTTTCCAAAATATGCTTGTGCATATAAATTTTTATCAATGGAGAAAGAATCCAGAGTAATTTCAGTAGATTTTCAAGTTAGTAGATTTGGAATTTTAACTCCAGTAGCTAAATTAGATCCAATTTGTATCAATGGAGTAGTAATTAAAAGAGTGACTTTAAATAATTTTAATGATATTCGTCGAAAAGATATTCGTATTGGTGATTTTGTTAAGATATGTAGATCTGGAGATGTTATTCCTAAAATTTCATCTATTGTTTTGAAAAAAAGAAGTTTCTTAGTTAAAGAAATAAATTTTCCTAGAAATTGTCCTGTCTGTAATTCTCTTATTATCAGTAATGTTAAACGATCTATATTTTTTTGTACTGGAGGATTGTTTTGTTTTGCTCAATTAAAACAAGTATTAAAACATTTTTCTTCAAATGAGGCTATGAATATTAGAGGAATTGGTATATCTATAATTAACAAATTAGTTGAAATTAATTTGGTTAAGTCTATATCTGACTTATATTCTTTACAAGCAAATGATTTTTTAAAAATACCAGGAATAGGTTTGAAATCTTCTAAAAAACTTTTTAAATCTATTGAAAATAGTAAAAATACTACCTTTGCAAGATTTTTATATGCTTTAGGTATTAAAGGTATAGGTACAGTACATGCACATTTGTTATCTTCTAATTTTCAAACAGTTGAAGATTTAAAATTAGCTACATTAGATAATTTATTATCTATTAAAAATATTGGACTTACACGTGCAAAAAATATTTTATTATTTTTAAATGAAAAAAAAAATTTGGATGTGATTAATAAGTTATTAGATTTTGGAATTTCTTGGAAAATAAATATTAAATTATTGAATAATAAAAATTTTAATTTTTTTAGTGGGAAAATTATTGTTTTTACTGGAACATTAATTAAAATAAAACGAAAAGATATTAAGATGCATATGTTGAATATAGGGGCCATAGTTAATAATCATGTTTCTAAAAATACCAATTATCTTATTAAGGGTGTTAATCCTGGTTTAAAACTTAATAAAGCAATTAAACTTGGAATTGATATTTTAAATGAAGATAATTTTTTTAGGATGTTAAAAATGTATAGTAGTGATTTTGAAAATGAAAAGTGAAAGGAAATTTGTTCATTTACGATTACATACTGAATTTTCTATTGTGGATGGATTAATTAGAATTTCATCATTAATGAAAAGATTGCAAGATATGAATATGAATTCTGTTGCTGTTACTGAATTTTGTAATCTTTTTTCAGTCATTAAGGTATATAGGTCTGCTATTAGAAATAAGATTAAACCTATTTTTGGTAGTGATTTATTATATTGTTTTTCTGAAGATTTAGAACAAATATCATCTTTAGTTTTTCTATGTCAAAATGAAATAGGTTATAAAAATTTGATGGCTCTTATATCTAAATCATATCAAAATAAATTATTTGGAAGTAAAATTGATTTACCTCTGATATACAGTTCCTGGTTAAGTACTTATTCAGAAGGTTTAATTGTTTTATCTGGTGGAAGGTTAGGCTGCATTGGAAGAGCATTATTATTAAATAATGAAAAATTAGCTTTTAAAATGGCTAAATTTTTTTCAAAAATTTTTTATAATCGATTTTACTTAGAAATTCAAAGAACTGGAAGAGTAGGAGAATCTGAATATAATAAAAAAGTAGTTTATTTAGCTGATAAATTAGGTTTACCATTGGTTGCTACAAATGATGTTTGTTTTTTGTATAAAAATGATTTTGAAGCTCATGAAGTACGTGTTTGTATTAATAAAGGTTATACGTTATCTGATAATAATTGTTATAAAAAATATAGTTCTCAACAGTATTTACGTTCTGCAGAAGAGATGATTCTTTTATTTAAAGACTTACCTCAGGCAATAAAAAATACAGTTGAAATTTCTAAACGTTGTACAGTGATGTTTAATACTACTAATAAATATTTACCTAATTTTTTTACACCTAATGGTGAAAAGGTTGAAGATTATTTATCTGATTTATCTATAAAAGGGTTATTTAATCGTTTTAAGAATATTATTTATTTAAGAGAGTTAAATGTTAATAATAGGCTTTTTTTAAAGTATAAAAAAAGATTAGAAAATGAATTATATATTATTAATAATATGGGTTTTGCTAGTTATTTTCTTATTGTTGCTGATTTTATTTGTTGGGCTAAAGAAAATAAAATTCCTGTTGGACCTGGTAGAGGATCTGGAGCTGGTTCTCTTGTTGCATATTCTTTAAATATTACTGATATAGATCCGATACAGTATAAATTATTTTTTGAGCGTTTTTTAAATCCGGAAAGGGTTTTTATGCCTGATTTTGATATTGATTTTTGTATTCTAGGAAGAGATCGTGTTATTGAATATGTTTCAAAAAAATATGGAAAAGAAAATGTATCTAAAATCATCACATTTGGTACTTTATCTGCAAAAGCAGTTGTTAGAGATGTTGGTCGTGTTCTGGGTTATTCTTATAATTTTGTTGATAAAATAGCAAAATTAATTCCTTATACATTAGGTATTTCTTTACATGAAGCATTATATCAAAATAATATTTTAATGAGTCGTTATAATGAAGAAGAAGAAGTAAAGGAATTGATTGATTTATCAATAAAACTTGAAGGAATTGTTAGAAATGTTAGTAAACATGCTGGAGGGATAGTAATTTCACCTTCAAAATTAACTAATTTTACAGCTATTTATTGTGAAAAAGACTCTTTGCAATTTATGAGTCAATTAGATAAAAATGATCTTGAATACATTGGGTTAATAAAATTTGATTTTTTAGGTTTAAAAACTTTAACAATTATAGATTGGGCGGTTTCATTTATAAATAAAGAAAAGAAAAAGTCTAATAAAGATTATATTAATGTTAGTTTATTACCATTGAATGATGAAAAAACATTTTCTTTACTTCAATCTTGCAATACTATTGGTATTTTTCAATTAGAGTCATATGGTATGAGGAAATTGATAAAGAAAATAAAACCTAATTGTTTTGAAGATATTATCTCATTAATTGCATTATATAGGCCTGGTCCATTACAATCAAATATGGTAGAAAATTTTATTGATTGCAAAAGTAGAAAGAAAGAAGTTTCATATTTACATGTTAGTTTAAAAGAGATTTTAGAGGAAACTTATGGGGTTATTCTTTATCAAGAACAAGTAATGCAAGTTGCACAAGTTCTTGCAAATTATAGTTTAGGATCTGCTGATTTATTAAGAAGAGCTATGTGTAAAAAAAACAAAGATGATATGGATAAGCAAAGAAATATTTTTGTTAAAGGTGCAAAACAATCTAATATTTCGTCTAAATTAGCAATTAATATTTTTAATATAATGGAAAAGTTTGCAGGATATGGTTTTAATAAATCTCATTCGGCAGCTTATGCTTTACTTACTTATCGTACTGCATGGATTAAAGCTAATTATCCTGCATTTTTTATGACAGCTGTTATGTCTTATGATATGAGTAATACAGATAAAATAATTATGTTTATTAATGAATGTGGTAGATTGAATATTAAAATTCTTCCTCCATCAATTAATAAATCACAGTATAAATTTATGGTTGTTAATGATCATTCGGTTTTATATGGACTTGGTGCTATTAAAGGATTAGGAATATCAATAATTAAATTGATTGTAGAAGAGCGTATAAAAAACGGTGAATATATTAATTTATTTAATTTTTGTTATCGTATGGATTTAAAAAAAGTTAATCGTAGAGTTTTAGAAGTTTTAATAAAAAGTGGAAGTATGGATTGTTTTATGGAAAGTAGATCTATTTTATATGAGTCATTGGATAGTGTTTTAAAAAATGTTAATAGAATTCATAAAGACATTGAATATGGACAAATTAATTTGTTAAATTCTTTGGAAGATGATTATAAAGAAGATAATGGTTGTATTAAATTAAAGGATTCTTGGTCGGATTATAAAAGACTTTCTGGTGAAAAGGAGACATTAGGATTATATTTAACAGATCATCCCACAAAAAAATATGTTAAAGAATTTAAAAAATTTATTCTGACTATTTTTGATTTAACTTTTATTAAGAAAGGTTTATGTTATTCCTGTTGTGGATTGATAAATAACATTAAAAGTATTTTAACAAAGAATGAAAAAGAAATTATAATTATTAATATAGAAGATTATTCTGCTGTAGCAGAAATTGTTGTTAGTTCAGTTTTTTATCAGAAATATAAAAATTATTTAAAGTTGGGAGAGATATTATTGTTTAATGGAATTATAGTAGATAATTATTATAATAATTTTGTGAGAATGATTTTAAGAAAATTTTATTATGTTCATAAAACATAAATATTGTTATAAGATTTTTTATATAAATTTTAAATAACTATTTAAAAGTATAATTTTTATTATAGATAAATTTATGAAAAATAAAGTTTTATATAATAGATATTTTTTATAAAATAAAATTAATTAGATTTAAAAAAATAAATTTTTTGTATTAAATCATTTTATATAGTAGATTGCATATCTGTGGAGATTTTGTTATATAAAATAATGTTTTATATAATAATAATATATGCTTGAAGTTAAAGAATTAGATTTTGGTTATACGGATAAATTTCTTTTTGAGAATGTAAATTTTTGCATAGATAATGGTCAATTATTGCATTTAAAAGGAGATAATGGAGTTGGCAAAACGACTTTATTAAAAGTGATATCAGGTATTTTCCACCCTGAAAATGGATATATTTTATATAATGGTACAAATATCTTAGATAATTTATTTTTATATCAAAAAAATATTTGTTTTGTTGGGCATAAATTAGGGTTTTCTCCATTATTAACTGTAAAAGAAAATATTTTTTTTGATATACATTTATTTAATTTTACAGTAGATTATAAAAAAATATTGAAACAATTTAATTTGCAAGATTTTTATGATGATTTATGTTACTATTTGTCTATAGGGCAAAAGCGCCTTGTTTCCTTGTTAAAAATTTTAATTACGAATGCTAAATTTTGGCTATTAGATGAACCGTTTGTCTCTTTAGATAAGAAAATGATTATTTTCATAAAAAAAATTATACTTACTCATTTAAGTCGTGGTGGAATGATTATATTGGTATCTCATCAGGATATTGTTTTGAAAAAAGTTAATTATTTGGAATATTTTTTAAATAAAAGATATGATAAATGTAAGGATATTGTTTTTAAGACAAATAAATCGTGAATTATTATTATGTATGAGACAACCAAGTGTTATTTTATACTCTGTTTTGTTTTTTTTAATGGTTAATATATTTTTTCCTTTAACTTTATCTTCAGAATATGTATCGATTGTAAGTATTTCTCCTGGTTTATTTTGGATATCAATATTGTTAATGTGTTTATTATCTTCATCTGTATTATTTATGCAGGATTATGAATATGGTGTTATTGAACAATGGTTAGTATCTGGTTATCCATTGGTATTGATGGTAAGTGCAAAAATCTTTTCTTATTGTTTTTTAAATTTATTATCAATTTTAATATTTTGTCCATTTTTGGCACTATTGTTTAATTTCAATATTTATAACTTATTCATTATAATATTAAGTTTTGTATTTGGAAGTCCAACTATTTTTTTTCTTGCAGCATTTGCTTCTGCTTTGGTAAAAAAACATTCTCAGAAGGGAGCATTGATTTCTATAGTTTTTTTTCCACTAAGTGTTCCAGTAATTATTTTGGGAAGTACTATCATAAGTAGTAGTATGAATCATTCTCCTTTTGGAATTTATTTAATTTCTCTATTATTAATTTCTTTGTTATTTATGAGTTTTTTACCATTTGTTATCACAGAAGTTATTCGTATTAATTTTAATGATTAAATATTTTAAAAATAAATTAAGTTTTATATGTTAATATGTTATTAATTTTTTAGAAAATTTATAGTTTATGTTTAAGTTATTTTTTAAATCGCGTTTTTATACTGAAAGAACTTATTTATTTGCTGAAAGATGGTCTAAACGATTTAATATTATTTTTTGTATTTTTTTGATTTTAGGTTTTTTATGTGGATTATTTTTTTCTCCATCAGACTATTATCAAGGAGATGCTTTTAGAATTATGTATGTACATGTACCAATTGCTTTTTTATCTATAATGATTTATATTATTATGGCTTTTTTGGCATTGATTTTTCTTACTTTAGAAATTAGAATAATTATTATTTTATTGGATAGTTGTGTTGTTTTAGGTGTTTTAATGACATTTTTAACCCTTATAACTGGTAGTATATGGGGGAAACCAATTTGGGGAACTTGGTGGGTTTGGGATGCTCGTTTAACTTCAGAATTAATTTTATTTTTTATATATTTATCAATTTTTATTGTTGGTAATAGTAATTATGTAAATAGAGAAAAGAATTTTAAGATAGTATCTATTTTGATATTAGTTGGTTTAGTTGATTTACCGATTATTCATTATTCTGTTATTTGGTGGAGTACTTTGCATCAAGGGTCTACTTTTTCCCTTTTTTACGGTTCTAAAATTACCTTTAGCATGTATTATCCATTAATAATGACATTATTAGGATTTATTAGTTATTGTTTTTGGTTTGTATTTCAAAAAATTTGTTATGAAATTATTTTACACGAATATGATGTTAAATGGATTAAATCTCTTATTATATTAAAGAAATTATGAGAAAAATTTTTATTGTTTTTAAAATGGGAGATTATACATTTTATGTATGGATTTCTTATATTATAGTGGTTGTTACATTATTGATTAATTTTTTTATTTTAAAAATAAAATATTTAAAATTAAAAAGTAAAATTTATAAATTTTATTTAAAAAAAAATAAAAGATGAGTAGGATAAAAATAAATAAAATGTTATTAGTTTTTTTTACTTTTATTTTAATTACTTTATTAGTAAGTGTAACATTAATTTTATTAAAAAATAATGTTAATTTTTTTTATACTCCAACACAGATTTTACACAAAAAATTTCAAAAAAATTGTACTATTCGTTTAGGTGGAGTGGTTGTAAAAAATAGTATTTTTAGAGGATCTAGATTTTTTGTTAAGTTTCGATTAACTGATTATAGAAATACTTTTACAGTAATTTATAATGGAATTTTGCCAAATTTATTTAAGGAAGGGCAAGAAGTAGTAGTAAAGGGTAAAATTATTTATGGTAAAAAGATTTTTGTAGCAACAGAAGTTTTATCTAAACATAGTGCTAATTATATACCTTATAAAAAAAAGATTTTTAATTTTAATAAGTAATGTTATTTTATTTTATTTAATAATTATTAATACGAGTATATTTTATGATTGCTGAAATTGGTTTATTTTTTTTGTTTATTGCTTTAGTATTTTCTATACTAATTGTTGTGGTTCCTATTTTTAAAATTTGGAAAGAAAATAAGGTTTTTTTGGGAAAAATAATTTTTTTATATGCAAGAATGCAGTTTTTATTTGTTTTTTTTTCTTATTTTTGTCTTGTTTTATGTTTCGTAAAAAATGATTTTACTGTAACTTATGTATTAACTAATTCTAGTTTATATTTACCATGGTTTTATAAAGTGTGTGCTGTTTGGAGTGGTCATGAAGGATCTATATTATTTTGGATTTTAATACTTAGTTTTTGGATGTTAATAATTAGTTATTTTTCTATGGGATTTAAACTAATAAATAGACTTTATTCGTTAGTTGTATTGGGGGTTTTAAGTATTGGATTTTTTGTTTTTTTATTATTGGAATCTAATCCATTTGAACGTCAATTTTTTTTACATTTTTCCAATGGATTTGATCTAAATCCTATATTACAAGATGTAGGTTTTTTATTACATCCTCCTATTCTTTATATAGGATATGTTGGATTTTCTATAATTTTTTCTTTTGTTATGACAATCTTATTTTTTAAGGAAAATAGAAAAGAAATATTTTGGTGGGAATTAATAAGACCTTTAGTTTTATTTTCATGGTGTTTTTTGACTATAGGTATTATTTTAGGTAGTTGGTGGGCTTATAGGGAGCTTGGATGGGGTGGATGGTGGTTTTGGGATCCGGTGGAGAATATTTCTTTAATGCCTTGGTTGATTGGCACTGCTTTATTGCATTCTTTATTAATAGATGAGAAAAAAAAATATTTAAGTATTAGGAGTATTTTGTTGGTTGTTGTTTCTTTTTTTTTAAGTCTTATAGGTACTTTTTTAGTAAGATCAGGAATTTTAATATCAGTACATTCTTTTTCTATAGATCCTAAGAAAAGTTTTTATATTTTATGTTTTTTCTTTTTATTAGTAATTTGTTTTTTAATATTTTTTTCCTTAAAAATAAAAAATTTTTTCTTTGCAAGTAAAAGAAATGTTTTGTTTAGTTTTTATGAAAGAATTTTATTATTAAACAATATTTTGTTGATTACATGTACTATAACTATTTTTTTAGGAACAATATATCCAATTATAATTGATGTTTTAGGTTATGGAAAAATATCTGTTGGAGCTCCATATTTTAATGTTATGTTTAGTTTTTTGATATTACCTTTAATATTAATTATGGGTTTTGGAATTAATTTATATTTTGATAATGTTTTTTTGATCAAAAAGAAATGTAATTTTAAATATATTATTTGTATAAGTTTTTTTATATCTTTTATTTTTTTATATTTGTTTTTTAATGTAATTAAAATTTATGCTTTATTAGGGGTATCTTTATCATTTTATATTATTTTAAATTTATTACAATTAGTTTTGGTACGTATAAATAAATATTATTTAAATAAAGAAAAAATAAGATTTTCATTTTTTGGAATGATAATTTCACATTTTGGTATTGCAATTATGTTAATAGGTATTGTGCTTTCTTCAGCATATAAGAATCAAGAGATTGTTAGTATGAATTTAAAAGACATTGCTTATTTTTCAGGATACAAAATTTATTTTTTTGATGAGTTGCCTTTGTATGGACCAAATTATCATGGTATAAAAGCTCAATTTTTTGTATACAAGAATAATAATTATGTAAAAAATATTTATTCAGAAAAACGTATTTATAATGTAACTAACATGGTAAAAAGCATAGCAGGTATTGATAAAAATTTTTTTCGTGATATATATATAACTTTAGGAGATCCTATATCTAATACAGAATGGGTTATATATTTTTATTATGAACCATTTATTAGGTGGATATGGTGTGGTGGAATATTAATTTTTTGTGGTGGTTTATTTGGATTAATAGCACCATATTTATCAAAATTTAACAAAAAGAAATTATGTTTTTATATAAAAAAATTTTTAGGAAAATAAATATAGTTTTTTGGTTTAGTTTAAGTTTTATCTTAACTTTTTTGTTATTATATCTTTTTTTTAAAGCTTTATTTCTTAAAAAAGAACAGTTTTATTGTTCATATTTAGGAAAAAATTTATTTAAGTATCAATTTATTTCTAATAAAGGAAAAAAAATTAGTTTATTTAAAAATATGAAAGGACATTTATCATTATTAAATGTATGGACAAATTATTATGATTCTTCTATTGAGGAACGAAATTTATTGATGTTTTTATCTAAAAAGGGTTTTTATATATATGGTTTAAATTATAAAAATGATATTTATAGTATAAAAAAATGGTTATTTATTTGGGGAAATCCTTATAAGTTTATAATTACAGATTATAATGGAGAAATATCTATTGATTTGGGAATTTATAATTTTCCTACTACTTTTTTAGTAGATAAAAATGGAATTGTTAGGATTTGTTATGTTGGAGAATTAAGCAAGAAAGTATGGAAAACAATTTTTTTGCCGAAAATTAAAAGTTTATAATAATAAATTATAAAAGTGATTAGATTATTTTTAATATTTTCTTTTTTTTTGCTGGTTGGAATGACAAAAGTTTTTTATCCTTTTCATGTAATACAAGAAAAGGATCGTTTTATATATTTATTAAAAAACTTTAGGTGTCTTGTTTGTCAAAATCAGGATTTATTAAATTCTAATTCAGAATTTTCTAATAATTTAAAAAATAAAATTTATATGTTAATAATGAATGGTGAAAATGATGTTAGTATTATTAATTACATAGTTAGTAAATATGGTTCTTTTATATTATTAAATCCATTTATTACAGTTCAAACTATTATTTTATGGTTTGGTCCTGTATTTTTTTTGTTGTTGGGATTGTTTATATATATAATATATGTATATAATTCAAAATATGATAAATAAAATTGTTTTTATTTTTTTGATTGTTTATATTTATAGTTTATTATATTTGGATTAGTATAATTTTCTAATTTTTTTGTTAAAAAAATCAAATTTTTAGATTTTTTTCCTAATGGAAGGATAATATTTTTAGCTTTTTGAAAATATGTGTTTATAATATTATTTAGTTTATTTTTATCATATAGTGTTGCAAATGTCTTTTTTTGGTTTATAAAATCTGAAGATCGTTTTTTTCCTGAAAAATTTTTATTATAAAAATCTAAATAATCATTTTGAATTTGTAATGCTAAACTTAAATAATGTGCATATTTATTTACTATTTTTATAATTAGGGATGATGGATTTGTAGGGATTTTATAAACCATTTTGAAACATGCAGAAATTAATTTTTCTGTTTTTAACATGTATATTTTATATAATGTTTTTTTATTTAAGTGATGATTTTTTGTTATATGTAAATCTAAACTTTGCCCACTGATTATTCCTTGTAATCCAGAACTTAATAAAAGTATATGTACAATTGATATTATTTTGTTAGGTTTTAATAATTTAGATAATTTTTTTAATAGAAAATCAGTAGCAAACGCTTGCATAGCATTTCCAGTTAAAATAGCAGTTGCTTCATCAAAGAATTTGTGGCAACTTAGCTTGCCTCTTCGATAATCATCATTATCCATTGATGGTAAATCATCATGTATTAATGAATAGCAATGTATTAATTCAATTGACACAGCGATAATATCTAATATAGATTTTTTTTTAATTCCAAATAATTCTCCACATAAATAAACTAACATTGGTCTTATTCTTTTTCCACCAGGGAAAAGTGTATATAGAATTGCTTTTTTAATACGTTTAGATGGAATATCAATATCATGAAAAATATTTTTCAAAAAAAATTCGTGTCGTTTTGAATAATATTCTAGAGTTTTATTGTTCATTTATTTATTTTTTCTATAGACAAAATAATTGCTAATATTTATTTTTATAAACAATTATGATCTTACTATATTTTTTATTTAAGGATCAATTAAATTTAAAAATGATTTTTTATCAAAAATATTAATGGATATTAATGTTATATTAAGTGTGATTAATGATTTTGTATATAAAAAAAATTATTTTTGTTATAAATATAAATTTTTTTAAAATTGTTGTTAGTAATATATTATTTTTTTATATATAGGAATTTTAATGTATATGAATATATAGTATTTTATATATATAATTTTGGAGATTTTATAAATGTTTGCATTGACTGGGAGTTATATTGATCATTATCAGTTAACAACTGCGCAGGTATATTTTTTAAGAAAAAAAAGTAAAGATAGAGCTATTTTTGACTATTTTTTTCGTAAAATTCCCTTTAATGGTGGATATGCAGTTTTTGCTGGTTTAGATAATTTACTTAATGCGATCGAAAAGTTTCATTTTGATGAAATTGATGAAAAATATTTTAAAGAACTTAAGTATCATTCCAATTTTATTAATTATTTAAAAAATTTTCGATTTAATGGTACTGTTTATTCAGTATTAGAAGGAGAGATAGTTTTTCCATTTTGCCCATTAGTTATTATTGAAGCCAATTTAATTGAAGCTCAATTAATTGAGACTATATTGCTTAATATTTTAAACTTTCAAACTTTAATTGCTACAAAGGCTAGCAGAATACGAAGAATTGCTGGAAATTGTCAATTATTTGATTGTGGATTAAGAAGATCTCAAGGTTTAGGTGGATATCATGCAAGTAGAGCATCTATTATTGGTGGTTTTAATAGTACAAGTAATGTTAGTATTGGTCGTGATTATCAAGTACCTGTATTTGGCACTATGACACATTCTTTTGTACAAAGTTATAAAAAAGAGTCTGATGCTTTTCGTGATTTTTTTTCTATTTGGCCTAAATCATGTCTTTTTTTGTTAGATACATATAATACTTTGTATAGTGGAATTCCCAATGCAATTAAAGTTGCTAAAGAAATAGAAAAAACTGGTAAAAAATTAATGGGTGTAAGATTAGATAGTGGAGATTTATTTTATTTAGGAAAGAAAGTAAGATATGCTCTTAATATTGCTGGTTTGGACTATATTAAAATTGCTGTTTCTAATCAGTTAAATGAATATGTTATTAAAGATTTACTGGATAAAAAAATTCCTATTGATATTTTTGGAGTAGGAACTGATTTAGTTATTGGTTATCCTGATGCAGCATTAGATGGTGTTTATAAACTTTCTTTTTTAAATTGTAATCCAAGTATTAAATACTCTGATGATATTTACAAAAAAAATTTTCCTTATAAAAAACAAGTATATAGAGTTTTAGATAAAAATGGATATTTTTTAGGAGCAGATGTAATTTCTTTAAGTGAAGAACATAAAGTTTCTGTTATGCATCATCCTTTTAATAATAAAAAATCTTTATTTATTGATAAATATGATCAGAAACCTTTATTACATAAAGTTATGGAGAAAGGCAGGCGTTTATTTTCTTCGAAAGAATTAGTAGATATTAGCAAATATAGTAGTAAACGTTTAGAATTTTTGCCTAATAAATATAAATGTTTATTTCGTCCTTCAGTTTATAAGGTTGGTTTAAGTGATATTTTAAAAAAAAAGTTTAATAAAATTTTAAGTCTAATTTAAATAAGATTGATTGGTATCAAAGTGATAATTTTATTTTTTTTGTAAAAAAAATCTTTTTTAAAAATATTGATCTATCTATATTTATGAATAATTTTTTTGATTATGTAGTGATAAAATATTATTTATATAGTTATTAATTATAATGTAATAATTTATGATTAATTTTGTAACGGTAGAAAAAGTATTTTTTTTAGAAAAATTTGTTTTTTCATGTTTTATTTGTTTTTCGTTCCTCCAACAGTAATAGTATCTATTTTTATGGTAGGTTGACCAACTCCGACTGGAATAGATTGATTATCTTTTATACACGTTCCAATTCCATAGTCTAAATTTAGATCATTTCCGATCATGCTTATTCTATTCATTATTTCTGTTCCATTTCCTATTAAAGTTGCTCCTTTTATTGGATTACTAATTTTTCCATTTTTTATAAGATAAGCTTTATTGCTAGAGAAAACAAATTGCCCAGATGTAATATCTACTTGACCTCCATCAAAGTTGGTTGCATATATTCCGTATTTTACTGATTCAATTATTTCTTTAGGATTGAATTTTCCAGGTAACATGTATGTGTTTGTCATTCTCGGAATAGGAGGATACTCATAAGATTCACGTCGGCAATTTCCAGTTGATTTAGTTTTCATTAATTTAGCATTGAAGTTGTCTTGCATATAGTTTTTTAGTATTCCATTTTCAATTAATGTAGTACATTGCGATGGTGTTCCTTCATCATCTATATTTATAGATCCTCGTTTATTTTTTAATGTTCCGTTGTCCACAATTGTTACTTCTTTAGAAGCTATTTGTTCTCCAATTTTCCCAGAAAATGCTGATAATTTTTTTCTATTGAAATCACCTTCTAATCCGTGTCCTATAGCTTCATGTAATAAAATTCCAGGCCATCCAGGTCCCAATACAACTGGCATGCTTCCTGCTGGAGCATCTAATGATTCAAGATTAGTTATTGCTTCTTTTACTGCTTCTTTAGCGTATGTTATTGCTTTTTTATTTTGAAAAAAATATGAGTAAGAAGTCCTTCCTCCTCCACCAATTTGTGCTGTTTCTTTTTTCCCATTTTTTCCTTCTACAACTATTTTAATTTTTATACTAACTAATGGTCTAATATCTGCTATTAATTTGTTTTGTAGATTTGAATTTGCAATAATAATTGCTTCAAAACATCCGTTTAATGAAGCGGATACTTGAATAACTCTTGGATCTAATTTTCTAGCTTCTTTATCTATCATTTGAAGTATAGATATTTTTTTTTCTTGACTTATATTATCAATTGGATTTATCGAAGAATAATATTGTTTCATTTCATGATATATTTTTTCTATATATGTTTTCTTCTTTTTTAAATTTTTAGATATGTTTATTTTTTTATTTGCATGAATTGATTGTATTATTTTCATTGCTTCTTTAATAGAAGATAGAGATATATCATCGCAATATGTATAATTAATTTTTTCATCTATAATAGATCGCATTCCAAATCCATGTTTGATGGAAAAATGTCCATTTTTAATTTTTGAATCTTCAATGTACCAGGATTCATATATTTTGTTTTGAAAATATAGATCTGTACTGGAATCATTATGTATCAAGGTCGATGTGATTATTTTATTTATAATTTGTTCATCTATGTCTGTTGAATTTAGTAATATATTTTTAGCTGTGTCTAATATATTATCGTTATTTTCCATATAATATGCCTTATTTGTTATGCACTTGTTTTTTGTGAGATTATTTATTATAAGTATAATAGCAATATTTTATCAAGAAATAAAAAATACTTTTATTAAGTATAAATAAGTGTTGTGTTAAGAATTATTGTATTTTTGTTATAAGATATTATTTTAAGTTTAAAAATGGAGTATTACTTTTTAATATGCTAAACTAATTAGAAAAATAATAAATTCGGAGTTTATATATGAATAGAAATGTAAGTTTTGCTAGTAGACATCGCAATGTATTAATTGAAACTAATAAAGTTTTGAGAAATACTTATTTGTTATTAGGTATGACGTTTATGTTTAGTTCTTTAATAGCTTATTTAGCATTTATTTTTAATGTACAACCTTTAAATCCATTATTAATGATTTTTGGAGTATATGGATTAATGTTTTTAACTAATTCGTTAAGACATAGTTCATTAGGATTATTAAGTGTATTTGCATTTACTGGTTTCTTAGGATATTCTTTAGGTCCAACTATTAATTATTATGTAATGAATTTTGCAAATGGATATCATTTGGTTAATGTTGCATTAGGAGGAACTGGAGTAATTTTTTTTGCATTATCCGGTTATGTATTAGTGACACGTAAGGATTTTAATTTTTTATCTGGATTTTTATTTGTTTCTACAATGGTATCTTTTTTGTTTATGATTGTTGGTGTTGTTTTTCATATACAAATTATAGAATTAATAATATCCTCATTGTTTATTTTACTTTCTTCTGGATTAATTTTATTTCAGACCAGCGAGATTGTTTATGGTGGAGAAACTAATTATATTATGGCTACATTGTCATTATATGTATCTATATATAATTTATTTATAAGCATTTTAAGTGTTTTAGGATTTTTTACTTCTTCGTCAAATAAGGAATAGTAGTATTTCTGTTGTATTATTGTTTATTTTTATTTTTAGGATTTAGTTTTAAAATATTTTAAAGAAGAAGTTATGTTTATATGTTTTATAGAGAAGTATTATCTTTTAGAAATTTATTTTTTTATTAGATAAAATAGTATTTTTATATCGTTAAGCCCTGTCTGAAGTATTTTAATAGATTTAAAATATTGAATGATGGGGTTGATATGATATTTTTATTATATAAGGTATTATATTTTTGATAGGATTATTCTCAGCATTAAATTTTGTGGTGAAAAATTTTATTATGTTTTTTATGTTGTGGAATTTCTAATATTTTTAGTCTTTTTATCAAGATTCCAGTATAATTTATGTATTTAAGTGATAAATATGTTGTGAAAATAAAGTAATTACTCATTGAGTTTTATTCATCTTGAGAATTAAAAAAATACTTAAAGGTATATATTTTTTATTTAAAGCATTAATTTGCGAATTAATTTTATGTTACTTAATTGTGTTATATATATTTTGCAAATAAAATTTATTATTAAATCTTAAATTATTTTTTTTTAAGATTGCTCTTGAATTTATTTTTGTAAGCCCCATATAACGTATAGGGTAAGTTTAAGTTACTAAACTTTTAGAATTCGTTATTACAAGTAAAAGTAAGATAAACTAGGAGAAATTAAGAAATGATAAGTGGTATAAAAATTCGTCCTTTGCATGATCGAGTTGTTGTAAAACGTATGGAGGAAGAACGTAAAACAGCTGCTGGTATCTTAATACCAGATACAGCAACTGAAAAACCAATGCAAGGAGAAGTTATTGCTGTTGGAGATGGTAAGTTGTTAGATAATGGTGATATTAGAACTTTATCCGTTAAAATTGGTGATAGAATTTTGTTCGGTAAATATTCTGGAACCGAAGTAAAGTTATCGGGTGAAGAATTTATAGTAATGCGTGAAGATGATATTATGGGTATAATAATTGAAGATAAATAATAATAATAAGTTTTTATATAATAAAAATACGTAGAGGAGAGATTGTAAATGACTACAGCTAAAGAATTACGATTTGGTGATAAAGCTCGTCAAAAAATGCTTATAGGAGTCAATGCATTAGCTGATGCGGTTAAAGCTACAATGGGACCTAGTGGTCGTAATGTAGTCTTAGAAAAATCGTTTGGCGCTCCTACAGTTACCAAAGATGGTGTTACTGTTGCTAAAGAAATTGAATTTGAAGATCGTTTTGAAAACATGGGAGCTCAGATGGTTAAGGAAGTTGCTTCTAAAACATCAGATACAGCTGGTGATGGAACAACAACAGCAACAGTTTTGGCTCGTGCTATAATTGTCGAAGGTCATAAAGCGGTTGCTGCGGGAATGAATCCTATGGATTTAAAAAGAGGTATAGATAAAGCGGTTACTGTCATTACTAAAGATTTAAAGTTTATGTCGAAACCATGTAAAGATAGTAAGGCAATAGCTCAGGTAGGTACAATTTCTGCAAATGCTGATTTAGCAATAGGTTCTATAATTGCTGAGGCAATGGAGAAGGTAGGTAAAGAGGGAGTGATCACTGTTGAAGATGGAAATGGTTTAGAAAATGAACTTTTAGTAGTTGAAGGAATGCAATTTGATAGAGGATATATTTCCCCTTATTTTATAAATAATCAGCAAAATATGAGTGCTGAGTTGGAAAATCCATATATCTTATTGGTAGATAAAAAAATTTCTAACATTCGTGATATGTTATCTATACTTGAAGCAGTTGCTAAATCAGGACGTCCATTGTTAATAGTGGCAGAAGATGTAGAGGGAGAAGCATTGGCTACATTAGTAGTTAATACTATGCGAGGTATTGTAAAGGTTTGTGCTGTAAAGGCACCTGGATTTGGTGATCGAAGAAAAGCAATGCAACAGGATATAGCTATATTAACAAATGGTCAGGTTATATCTGAAGAAGTAGGAAAAAGTTTGGAATCTACTGTTATTGATGATCTAGGTTCAGCAAAGCGTGTGGTAGTAACAAAAGAAAATACTACTATTATTGATGGATCTGGAAAGAAATCAGATATTGAATCTAGAATTGAACAAATTAGAATTCAAATGAAAGATACTACTTCGGATTATGATCGTGAAAAATTACAAGAACGTGTTGCTAAACTAGCAGGTGGTGTTGCAGTTATAAAAGTTGGTGCAGCTACAGAAATCGAGATGAAAGAAAAGAAAGCTAGAGTGGAAGATGCTTTGCATGCTACTCGAGCTGCTGTTGAAGAAGGTATAGTAGCTGGAGGTGGTATTGCTTTAATTAGGGCACAGAAAGCTTTAGATGGATTTAAAGGAGACAATGAAGATCAAAATGTTGGAATAGATATTTTGAGAAGAGCTATTGAAGCTCCTTTACGTCAAATAGTTGCTAATGCTGGTTATGAAGCTTCTGTGATTGTTAATAAGGTATCTGAATATAAGGATAGAGGAAATTATGGTTTTAATGCTGCTACAGGAGAATATGGAGATTTAGTAGAAATGGGTATATTAGATCCAACAAAAGTTACTAGAACAGCGTTACAAAATGCTGCTTCTGTTGCAAGTTTAATGTTAACTACAGAATGTATGATTGCAGAATTACCTAAGAAGGATGAGCCAATAAATCCTTCAGCAGGTGGAATGAATAATATGGGTGACATGGGTATGATGTAGAATCATTATTCATTAGTAGTAACTTAATATGTAAATAAAGTAATTTTTGTGTTGGTTTTTTATGAAAATAAACCCGCTACAAATTTATAAAAAAAAGTAGCGGGTTTATTTTTTATATAATTGTTATTTTTAGTTTTTAAAGAAAAATGCGTTTATTGAGAGATAATAAAAATAGTTGTTTATTTTTTTTAAATGGTAGTGCAGTTACAATTGGTAATTTTGATGGAGTACATTTAGGGCATCAAGCTTTATTAAAAAAATTTTGTATAGAATCTGAAAAAATGAAATTACCTACAGTGGTATTGATATTTGAGCCACAATCTAATGAATATTTTAAAAATAGTAACAAAGAGTTTTATAGATTAACAAATTTGAGAGAAAAGTTATGTTTATTAAAAAACTTTAATATTAATTATGTGCTTTGTTTAAGGTTTAATAAATATCTTGCCTGTATGTCGGCTATTCAATTTTTAAGAATTTATTTTTTTTCATTTTTAAATGTAAAGTACTTACTTGTTGGTAAAGATTTTAAATTTGGTTATAAAAGAATTGGTGATATTAATTTATTAAAGAATAATAGCAAAAATGGTAAAATTATAATTCAGATTTTTCCAGAATTTTTAAAATTTAATAAAAGGATTAGTTCTACTTATATTAGAAGATTATTGTACAATGGTAAGTTTAAAGAGGCTTCTAAATTTTTAGGAAGATATTATAGTATTTTAGGAAAAGTTGTTAAAGGTAGTGGTGACGTAAAAATTACTGGAATACCTACTGCTAATTTAAGTGTTAAAGGATTAAATTTAATTCCTATTAGAGGTGTATTTATTGTAAGAGCTGAAAGAGAAAAGGGAAATTGGCTAATTGGTGTAGCAAATTTTGGAAAGAATCCTACGTTTAATAGAAAGCAAATTAAATTGGAAATATATTTTTTAAATTTTAATGATAATTTGTATAATGAAAAATTAAGAATTTTTTTTATTAAAAAAATTCGTGATGAAGTAAGATTTTTATCGATTAGAGATTTAACAATACAAATTTATCATGATATAAAGAATATAAAATTTAATTTTGGAGTTGATTATATATATGACAAAAAAATATAAAGATACTTTAAATTTACCATATACTTTATTTCCTATGAAAGCAAATTTGATAAAACGTGAATATGAAATATTACTTAAGTGGAATTCAGAAAATATCTATAAAAAAATTAAGCAACACAGAATGAAATGTGAAAATTTTGTATTGCATGATGGTCCTCCTTATGCGAATGGAGATTTGCATTGTGGTCATGCATTAAATAAAATCTTGAAAGATATAGTTCTAAAAACTAAAATTTTTAGTAATTTTAATATAAATTATATACCAGGATGGGATTGTCATGGTTTACCAATTGAATTAAATATTGAAAAAAAATTTGGGAAATGTGGAAAAAATATTGATTTTTTAGAATTTAGGAAAGAATGTTATAAATATGCAAAAAATCAAATTAGTTTTCAAAAAAAAGAATTTAAACGTTTGGGTATATTTTCTGATTGGGATAGTTGCTATTTAACAATGAATCAACATTATGTTGCAAATGTTATTCGTGTGTTAAGAAAAGTTATTCAAGAAGGATATTTAGAATACGGATTCAAACCTATTTATTGGTGTATTGACTGTAATTCTTCTTTAGCAGAAGCAGAAATCGAGTATGATAAAAAACAATCGTTTTCTATTGATGTTGCATTTTTTTTAGTTAATGTAAAAAAATTTTTTTCTAAGTTTTGTTTAGATATATCCAATAAACCTATTATTGTTCCAATTTGGACTACAACTCCATGGACATTACCTTCTAATGAAGCTGTTTGTTTAAATTCAAATGCTAAGTATAGCTTAATAGAAACGTATCAAAATTATTTTTTAATATCTTGTTTATTAATAGATGATGTAATGAAACGTTATTCTATTGTAGAATATAAAGTTATATTAAATGTAAATGCTAAAGAATTGGAGTATTTTTTGCTTTTTCATCCATTTTATTCACGTAAAGTACCTATTATTTTAGATAATCATATTAGTGTTAGTTCTGGAACTGGTTGTGTTCATATAGCTTCAGCTCATGGCCCTGAAGATTATTTAATAGGAAAAAAATATAATTTAAATATTATCAATACAGTTTCAAAAAAAGGTTATTATTTTAAAGACATCAATTTATTAGGCGGAATAAGTGCGTTAAAAGCTGACAAAAAAATTATTGAAATTTTGGAAAAAAAAAATAATTTGTTATATCAAACTTTTATAACTCATAATTATCCTCATTGTTGGAGGCACAAAACACCTGTAATTTATTTAGCAACCCCTCAATGGTTTATATCTATGGATAAAAATAAGTTACGTGAAAAAATTATTGAAAATATCAATAAAGTTCAATGGATTCCAAGTTGGGGAAAAAATCATATGATAGATATGATTAACAAAAAACCAGATTGGTGTATCTCTCGTCAGAGAGTTTGGGGTACTCCTATTCCTTTATTTATTCATAAAACAACTAAAACATTGCATCCTGATACTGATAAATTTTTAAAGAAAATTTCAAATTTAATAGAAGAAAATGGAATAGACAGTTGGTTGAACCTAGATCTTAAATTATTTTTAGGTTCTGAATATAAAGAATATATCAAGATTAATGATGTTTTAGATGTATGGTTTGATTCTGGAACATCTTATAGTTTTTTGTCTAAAAAAATAAAAAATTTTATTGTTCCTGTAAATTTATATTTAGAAGGATACGATCAATATAGAGGATGGTTTAATTCTTCATTAACTATTTCTACAATAATTGATAATTGTAGCCCTTATCAGTCTGTTTTGACTCATGGATATATATTGGATTCTAAAGGAGAAAAATTTTCTAAATCTGCTAAAAACTATGTAAATTTGAAAGATTTAATTAATCAATATGGGTCTGATATATTACGGTTGTTAATAACTTCTATTGATTATAGAAATGAAATAAATATTTCAGATGAAAATATTAGACGTATTCAAGAAGCATATAGACGTATTAGAAATACAATAAGATATATATTAGCTAATTTATTTGATTTTGAGCCTGAAAAACATTTAGTTTTTAATAATGCTTTACTTGTAGAAATAGATAGATGGATTATTTTTCGCTGTATGAGGTTGCAAAAAGAAGTTATCAAAGCTTATGATCAATACAATTTTCATATTGTATATCAAAAAATATATAATTTTTGTTTATTAGATATGAGTGGTTTTTATTTAGATATTATAAAAGATAGACAATATACTAACGCAAAAGAAAGCAAAGCAAGACGTTCATGCCAAACTGCAATGTTTCATATTGTTCATTCTTTGACTAGAATGTTAGCCCCTATTTTGTCTTTTACTTCTGAAGAAATTTGGAAGAATATACCTGGCAGTAATAATGATTCAATATTTATTCAATCTTGGTATGATAAATGGCCAAATATTTCTAATGTTAAAATGTATTTTTGGGATGAAATACAAAAACTTCGTAATCAAGTAAATAAAGAATTAGAAAAACAACGTGTTTTAGGAATTATTAAATCATCTTTAGAAACTGAAGTTATGTTATATGTAAATAGAGAATTTTTTTTATCTCTTCAGAGAATAGAGAATGAATTAAAATTTATTTTATTAGTTTCAAGTGTTAAAATTTTCCGAATAGATAATGAGATTTTAGATCAGTTTGATACAAATATAAAAATTTTAATTAAGAAGAGTAAATATAAAAAATGTGAAAGATGTTGGCATAGAAGTAAAGATATTGGAAATAATTTAAAATATCTAGATCTTTGCAATCGTTGTATAGGAAACATGACAGGAAATGAAGAACAAAGAATATTTGCGTAAAATTAAATATATTTTTCTGATAAAAAATTTGTAGAAATTTTTTTTTATGTAAAAAATAGTTTTTAAAAAAATAAATATTTAATAATAAAAAATTATGTTTAGATATTATTTAATAATATTTATTATTTTTTTGATTGATCAATCAATAAAATTATTTTTTATATGTTTTTATATTAGTTTTATATATCAATTTAATTTTTTTATTATAAATAATATTCCTATTTATAATAATGGGACAATATTTGGTATATTAAATTTTTTAAATTGTTGGTTCTTTATTTTTATAGATAGTATAATATTATTATTTTTCATGAAATGTTTATTTTTTTTTAAAAAAAAACATTCTGTTATCCGTTCTTTATCTATAAGTTTGATAATAGGTGGAGGATTAAGTAATTTATTCGATCGTATAAGATTAGGATACATTATAGATTATATATATGTTAATTATAATAAAAATTATAATTTAGTTTTAAATATAGCTGATATTTGTATTGTTATTGGTGTAATAATAATTTTTATTATACCTATAATTAATAGGAATTAATTTTTATTATTTTTTAGGATTCTTTATTTACTTAAAAAATAGTTTTTAAAGTGAGGAGCAATTTCTAAGAGAGGTTTTATTACAAAACTACGTATATGTATTCTTGGATGGGGTATGGTTAATGTTTTTTCTTTAATTTTAAGAGATTTAAAAAATAAAATATCAATGTCAATTGTTCTACTCTGCCATTTTATATTTCTTTTTCTTTTTTGTTTTAATTCAATAATTTGACAATAAAATAATAGTTTTCTAGGTCCAATTATGGTTTGTAATGCTACAACTGCATTGTAAAAATTAGGTTGAATTTTTCTTCCAATAGCTTTGTTAAAATAAAAACTTGATATATTTACTATAGTAGTAAAGGGTATTTTTTTTAAATTATCAATAGCAATTTTTAATTGTCTATAAGGTGAGTTTAGATTACTTCCTAAACCAATATAGGATAAATTGTCCATGTTTTTTTTTAATTATGTTCATACTTTTTATATTTTTATATCTTTTCAAAATCTTCTTTGGTAACTCCACATTCCGGGCATAACCAATTCTCTGGAATATCTTCCCATAATGTACCAGGACTTATATTTTCTTCAGGAAAACCTTTTTCTTCGTCATAAATAAAACCACAAATAACACAAATATATTTTTTATACTTTTTCATATTATTTTATATTTAATTATTTTATACCTTTATTAATAAATGTATAATTACAATAATTTAATCATTATATCACATATAAATGTTTAATATTCAATATTTTTATATATAATAGTACTATATGTTAGATATCAAAAAAAATTTTGAATTTAAGAACTTGATTTTTTTTTTTTCATCTATATATAAAGGATAGTCTATATAGTTTTTTTTGAGGTTTAAATTTTTAATATGAATTCGGATAACAATAGTAACAAAAAAACATTAGGTTTTCATGCTGATATAAAACGTGTTTTACGATTAGTAATAGATTCTTTATATTCTAAAAAAGACATTTTTTTAAGAGAGTTAATTTCTAATGCTTCAGATGCTTTAGATAAGTTACGTTTTTTGGCTATATCAAATCCATCACTTTATGAAAATGATAGTGAATTAAGGATAAAAGTTGATTTTGATTTAAATAAAACTATTATTATAAGTGATAATGGAATAGGATTGAATTGGAATGAAGCAATAGAAAATTTAGGTATGATAGCAAAGTCTGGTACAAAAGAATTTGTAGATAAATTACTTGATAATAAAGAAAAAAATATAGATCTTATTGGTCAGTTTGGAGTTGGGTTTTATTCAGCGTTTATTGTTTCTAAAAAAGTAATAGTAGAAAGTAGAAAAGCTGGTTTGTCAAGTGATAATGGTATTGTTTGGGAATCTGATGGTTACGGAGAATTTACTATTAGTAAAAAAAATATAAAACGTAGAGGAACTAAGGTAATTCTTTATTTAAAGGACAATAGTAATGAGTATTTAAATGATTGGAGTGTTAGAAGTATAATTAACAAATATTCTAATCATATATGTTGGCCAATTATGATGAGAAAATATGAGAAAAATAATAATAATCATTCTTTAAATGAAGAAAATAATATTAGGTATGAAATAATAAATCAAAGTAATGCATTATGGACTTTATCAAAATACCAGATTAGTAATGATGAATATAAAAAATTTTATAAAAATTCTTTTAATGATTCAAAGGATCCTTTCCTGTGGATTCATAGCAAAATAGAAGGAAAAAAAGATTATATTGTTCTAATTTATATACCGAAGTATGTCCCTTTTGATATTCATCAAAAAGATCATAAATATGGTTTAAAACTATATGTAAAACGTGTATTCATTATGGACAATGCTAGTCAGTTTATTCCTCGTTATTTACGTTTTGTCAAAGGAATAGTTGATACTTTTGGATTACCCTTAAACATTTCTAGAGAAATGTTACAAGATAATAAACAAGTTAGTTCTATAAAATCTTATTGTACAAAACGTATTTTATCTGCATTAGAAAAAATTAGTATTAAATCTCCAGATATTTATGAAGAATTTTGGGATTCTTTTGGTTTATTTTTAAAGGAAGGTCCTATTGAAGATTATGAGAATCGTGAAAATATTTTAAAGTTATTGCGGTTTTTTAGTACAAATAGTATTTTAGACAAAAAGAAAGTGTCTATTTCTGATTATATATCTAGAATGCAAAAAGATCAGAATAAAATTTTTTATCTTATAGCATCTAATTATCTGTCTGCTATAAATAATCCATTATTAGAGATATTTAAGAAAAAGAATATAGAGGTGTTATTACTTGTTGATAAAATTGATGAATGGTTGATTAGTTATATAGGTGAATATAAAGGAAATAAATTTCAATCTATTAGTAAAGGTAAAATTGATTCTATTGTTGATAGGAATATTTATTCTATTTCAGAGGATAAAGAGAAAAAATCTTTAACTGTTGTGATAAATAAAATAAAAAATGTTTTAGAAAAATATGTTAAAGATGTTAGAAGTACTAATCGTTTGGAAAATTTTCCAGTTTGTATTGTAGCAGATGACAATGATATTGGATTAGAGATGAAAAGACTTTTAAAAGAAGTTGGTCAAAAAGTTCCTGAATCTAGTCCAATTTTTGAGATAAATCCTAATCATTCGTTAATAAAAAGTTTATGTTATATTGATGATAATGAGTTATTTTCTGATTATGTTTTTATGTTATATTATCAAGCTTTATTGATTGAAAGTGGAAAACTAGAAACTCCTTTAGATTTTATTAATTTAGTTAATAAATTTTTAAGTAATTATGTTGATAAAAATGTGAAATTAATAAAATTATCCTGATTAATATCTAATAAAAATTAGTTTGATTCTTTATAAAAAGATATAAATATTGTTTTTATGTTTTTAGTGGTTTTTAATAAAATTTAATAGTTTAATTTTTCATGCCCAGAGAGATTTGAACTCCCGTCCTCTTGGTTCGTAGCCAAGTGCTCTATCCAAACTGAGCTATGGGCACATAGATTCTGTTTATTTTCGGAGAGAGAGGGATTCGAACCCTCGATGAAACTTATTTTTTTCATATTCCCTTAGCAGGGGAACGCCTTAATCCTCTCGGCCATCTCTCCCTATATTATAGGATTAATATATATATGAATTTTAATAGGATTTTTTTATTAATTTTAATTAATTTTTAATATTATTTGAAATAATATAAATTTATAGTAATATTACTATATTAAATAACGTATAAAGATTTAGTACTTTATATTTTCTTTAAATTAAATGTTCTTTAATATAACTATTTAAAATAGTATGAATGATTTCATGCCCAATAAAGGTATTAAAAAACAAAATTCATTTACTAACAAATATAATAATTTTTTATTATATCAGAAATATGAGTATATTTGGATATGGATCAAAAGAATTTTTTTAGTGTTATTTGTATTTTTTGTAATGTTTCAATTTTTAAATATAGGAAATGATAATTATAATATTGAGCATGTTGGTTTAATTGATATTAATGGTCCTATTTTAAGTTCATATTATGCAAATGCAGAAAATTTTTCTCAATCAATGAATTTAGCATATAAAAGTAAAGGATTAAAAGCTATTGTATTACGTATCAATAGTCCTGGAGGTAGTCCCGTTCAAGCTGATTATATATATAACATAGTTCAATATTATAGAAAACATTTTCCAAAAATTAAAATATATTCTGTGTGTGTCGATATATGTACATCTGCAGCTTATTATATAGCTTCTGGAACTGAATACATTTATGCAAATCCATCAAGTATTATTGGATCAATTGGTGTATTATATAACAGTTTTGGTTTTGTGGAAGCTATAAAAAAATTAGGTATTTCTAGAAGAATATATACTTCAGGAGAAAATAAAAATTTTTTAGACTCTTTTTTACCAATTAAGTCTCATCAATTAAAAATATTACATAAAATATTATTAGATATTCATAAACGATTTATAAAACAAGTAGTTAAAGGAAGAGGAAATCGATTAAAAATTAGTAAATATAAAAATATATTTTCTGGGATTTTTTGGACCGGTATTGATGCAAAAATAATAGGATTAATAGATGGATTTGCTAGCAGTGATCAAGTTGCTTTTGATGTATTTAAAATTAATAAAGTAATAAATTATAGTTACAAATATAATATTATTGAAAAGTTTTTTAAGATTATGATTATGTCTGTTATAAATCAATTATCTATGATTTTTAAGTTTAATAATGAAATTAGATATTAATAATTAACTATTATTTATTTTAATTTGTAAATTAAAATACATTTTTTGATTGAGAGAAAGATTCTGTTATTTGAAGTAATATTTTAAAAATTTTTGGATTTCCTGCTATAATATAGCATTCATTTGTGAAATAATTTATTTTTATAGATTTTGTTTTTTTTATATTAATAATGAGTCCTCCTGATTCTTTAATTAATAGAGATCCAGAGATTATATTTTTTATATTATCATTGAATATTAATGTTCCATCAAGTTTTCCACATGCTACATAAGCTAAAGTTAATGCAATTGAACCTATTTTTCTGATATTTGCATTTTGTTTTAATAAAGTATTTAAACTAAATAAATATTGATTTTTTAAAGATATATTTTTAGAAGAAAATTCTATTCCTATTAATGCGGAATTAAGATTATAAGTCTGAGAAACTCGAATTCGATAATTATTTAATTGTGACCCATTTCCTTTATTAGTTATAAAATATTCTTTTTGGGCCGGATTATATATAATTGCATGTTTTATTTTATTATTTTTTTGATAAGCAATAGAAATACAGTAAAAAGGAAAGCCTTTTATATAGTTATTTATTCCATCTATTAAATCAATAATCCATATTGATGATTCGTTAATATAGTTATAATTATTAATTAGAATTTTATGTTTTGGATATTTTTTATTAATATTTAAAATTATGAATTGTTTTATCTTATTGATAATAAGTTCATAATATTCTTTTTTTTTTGTATTTATTTTAATATTTCTTAAAGTTATTAAATTTTTTGTTAAAATATTACCTGCTATACATATAATTTTTGTAGCAATGTTTAATAGAGAATTCTGTATCATAAAATTATATTTTTATTTTTATTAGAATTTTATAAAAATTTTTTGTGTTTTATTAATATAGATAGTTAATATTATTATAATGTTAATTTAAATAAAATATTTTTTTATTAGTGAACAAATAAATAATTAAATATATTTAATTTAGATTAAAACAATTATTATAAAATAATAAAATATTTAATAATAGTTATATTATTTTTAATAGCTAACAAATTTTATGAAGTGATGAAACAATTACCTATTTATTTAGATTATATGGCAACAACTCCTGTTGATCCTAGAGTTATAGAAAAAATGATATATTATTTAGGTCCATCGGGCATATATGGAAATGCAGGATCAACAACTCATATATATGGAAAAATGGCTTTAGAAGGAATAGAAGAATCTAGAATTAAAATTGCTAATGCAATTAATGCTTTTCCTAGTGAGATTATTTTTACATCAGGAGCAACAGAATCAAATAATTTGGCAATTTTAGGATCAGTTGATTTTTATAAAAGAAAAGGTAATCATATTATTACTTTACAAACTGAACATAAATCAGTATTAAATAGCTGTAAAGAATTAGAAAAAAGAGGATTTAAAGTAACTTATATTAAACCACAACAAAATGGATTATTAGATTTGGATGTTCTTAAAAGTTCTATAACTAATAAAACAATTTTAGTTTCTATTATGCATGTTAATAATGAAATAGGAGTTATACAGGATATTTGTTCAATAAGTGATTTTTTATATAATAAAGGTATTATATTTCATGTAGATGCAACCCAAAGTATGGGAAAATTAAAAATAAATTTAAATAAGATTAGTTTAGATTTAATGAGTTTTTCTGGGCATAAAATATATGGACCAAAAGGAATTGGTGTTTTATATGTAAGAAATTATCCTAAACGTATTCATTTAGTTCCTCAATCATTCGGTGGAAAACAGGAAAATGGATTAAGATCCGGAACATTAGCTACTCATCAGATAGTTGGTATAGGAGAAGCTTTTTATTTAAGTGAACTTTTAAGAAAAAAAGAACAAGAATATTTTTTATATTTACGCAAAATATTATGGGAAAAAATTAAAAATCTTCCTGGAATTCAATTAAATAGTAACGAAAAGAATTGTGTTAATAATATTTTGAATATTTCGTTTAGAGATATTGATGGAGATATTCTTTTGTCTGCTTTAAATCAATTGGCTATATCTAAAATGTCAACTTGTTTGTCTGAAACAAAAGAATCTTCTTATGTTTTACGAGCTTTAGGTATTGATGACATTTTAGCTTCAAATTCGATTAGAATATCTTTTGGAAGGTTTACTACAGAGAAAGATATTAAATTAGCTTCTGATATTATCTATGATCAAATAAATAAATTATTTAATCATATTTAATATTATTTATATTAAGTGTTAGTAATAATAATTTTATTGTTAATTATAAAATGTTATTGCTACAATAGTTAATATTTGATATATTAATACATATACTGGTTTAATTGAATAAAATGATTAAGTTAAGTAATACTGCTAAAAAACATTTTGTTTATTTTCTAAAAAAAGTGCCTAATGTATTAGGATTTCGTATAGGAGTGAAAAAAAAAGGTTGTTTAGGATTATCTTATAATATAGATTATGTTTTTTCACCAAAAGATGAAGATTATGTTCAAGATTTTATAAAAAATTATAAAATTTATATTGATAATTTTAGTTTTTTTTATATAAAAGGATTGTATATTGATTACATACAAGACGGATTAAATCATAAATTTCTTTTTAAAAATCCTAATCAAAAGAAACAATGTGGTTGTGGAGAAAGTTTTTTTATATAAATTAATTTAATATAAGAACATTAAATTTTTGATTTCAACCAAAATTATTGTTAATCATTTTTTTTTTAAATTAAATATTTTTTAAAAAAAGTAATGCTGTATATATTATTTAAATTGATTTTGGATTAGTTAAAAATTATTTTTTTTAAGTGATTTTTAAAGATTTATATAATTTAATTGATAAAGTTGATTGGACAATCGCTTTTTTATAAAAGAGGAAAGTCCGGACTCCATAAAAGGGCAGAATGCCAGGTAATACCTGGGAGATAAGAATCTACGGAAAGTGCCACAGAAAAAATACCGCCTTTAAACAATAAAAGATTTAAATTTTTTAGGTAAGGGTGAAATGGTATGGTAAGAGCATACCGCAAATTTGGAAACAAATTTGGCCTAGGCAAACCCCATTCGGAGCAAGATCAAAATAAAATTTATTATTTAATTTTAAATTTAAAATTAAATTTGTATTGCCCTATGCAAAAAAAAAATTGGTAGATCGCTTGAAATATATGGTGACATATATTCTAGATAAATGATTGTCTTATACAGAATCCGGCTTACAAATCAACTTTATCAAAATTTTGTTTTTTATATTATATTAAAAATATAAAATCTATGATCTTGAAAATGAGATATAAATTTATTTTGTAATAGGTATTTTATTTTTTTATTAATTTAATATTCTAATAATATTAGATTATTTTAATATAATAATTTTATATATTAGTAAATACTTTATGAATCTATATAAAATGTGTGAAAATGCTATTCATAAACCTGTTTTGTTAAAAGAAGTAATAGACGGATTATCCATTAAATGTGATGGAATTTATTTGGATGGAACTTTTGGATATGGTGGACATAGTATTAATATTTTAAAAAAATTGTCAAATTTAGGAAAGCTCTTTGTTATAGATAAAGATATAAATTCTATAAAATTTGCAAAAACTCATTTTTCAAATGATAAAAGAATTTTTATACATCATGGTTCTTTTTCAGATATTTATCAATTTGCTAAAAAAAACAATATTTGTGGAAAAATTGACGGTATTTTGTTAGATTTAGGTATATCTTCAGCACAATTAAATGATCCATCTAGAGGTTTCAGTTTTTTAAAATCTGGACCATTAGATATGAGAATAGATTTACAACAAGATTTTACTGCCAAAAAATTTATTTATGAAACAGATATAAATCAAATGGCATTAATATTCAAAAAATATGGAGAAGAACGTTATGCCTTAAAAATTGCTAAAGAAATTTATAAAGAAAGAATTAAATTTAATATAAATAACACTTTTGATCTTGTTAAAGTTATAAAAAAAGTAGTACCAATATGGAAAAATCATAAACATCCAGCTACTCGTGTATTTCAAGCTATAAGAATACATGTAAACAAAGAATTAGATAATTTATTTTTTGCTTTAAAAGCAACTTTAAAAGTTTTATCTATTAAAGGTCGTTTGGTTGTTATTAGTTTTCATTCTTTAGAAGATAGGATAGTTAAAAGATTTATGTTAAATAAAAATTACAATATATTTTATTTATCTAAAATACCTATTTATACTATCGAAAATAATATAAAATTTAGACAAATTGGTAAGTTTATCAGGCCATCTGATGAAGAAATTAAAAATAATATTAGATCTAGAAGTGCTATACTGAGAATAGGGGAAAAAATTAATAATGATTAGGTGAGAAACTTCATTTTGTTGTTAACAATAACAAAATTTATTTTTATTAATTTTATAAAATAATATTTAGATCATTATTAAATAAGTAATAATTTTTCAAATGAAATTAAGTTATTTAATGCATCCTTGGACTAATAGTATTTCGTATGATTTAGATTGTGAAATTTATGGTTTACAAAATAATAGTAAACAAGTAAAACCTGGATTTTTATTTTTTGCATATCCTGGAGATCTTTTAGATGGAAGACTATTTATTATGGAAGCCTTACAATTTGGTGCTAGTGCTATAGTTTATGAATCGTGTAATATACCTATTAATTGTAAATTGCCAACAAATATACCTTGTATACCATTCTTTAAATTAAAAAAAAATTTATCAAAAATAGTTAAAAGATATTACTATTTCATTTCTTCTAACAAAAATATAATCATCACTGGAGTTACTGGTACTAATGGTAAAACCACTATAACATATCAACTTACTCAAGCATGTACTATATTGAATAGTTTATCTTTTTATATAGGTACTTTAGGAGCAGGATTTATAGGAAATTTAAAATTTTTTGAAAATACTACTCCTGATTCTTTAGTATTTTTTCGTTTTCTTAAAGATTGTCAAGAAAAATATGTGAAAAATATATTTATGGAAGTTTCTTCTCATGCCATATCTCAATATAGGATAAATGACATTGAATTTCAAAATGTAATATATACTAATATTAGTCATGATCATTTAGATTGTCATTTGACGATGAAAAATTATATTAAAATTAAATCTTCTTTTTTTTCTTCTCCCCATATTAAATGGGCAGTGATTAACTATGATGATTTATATAAACAATTTATCACGAAATCTATCTCAAAAAAAGCGCATATTATAAGTTATGGTATAAATGTTAATGCTGATGTATATATATTAAAATGGAAAACTATTTTTTTAAATACTTGGTGTATGATTATGTCTCCATGGGGTAAATTTGAATTTA
This sequence comes from Candidatus Legionella polyplacis, assembly GCF_037013735.1. Classification (NCBI taxonomy): domain Bacteria; kingdom Pseudomonadati; phylum Pseudomonadota; class Gammaproteobacteria; order Legionellales; family Legionellaceae; genus Legionella; species Candidatus Legionella polyplacis. The sequence continues at coordinate 79,556 of NZ_CP135136.1, read as the reverse complement.
CTGTTAATACTTTAGGGTTATTTAATATATACAATATGCTTGCTGTTTTTATTATTTTAATGATTTTAGGGTTTTCTTTAAACGAAGTTATTTTAGTTTTTAATAAATTAAAATCTGTTCCTGGTCGCATGCAAATAGTATCTTATGATCCTTGTATTATAATTGATTATGCACATAATCCTGATGCATTTAAGAAGATATTAGCATTTTTTCATAAAATAAAAAAAAAACATGTTATAGTAGTTTTTGGATGTGGAGGAAATCGTGATCAAACAAAAAGACCATTGATGGGGTATATAGCTAGTTATTATTCCGATATTTTAATTATTACAAGTGATAATCCTAGATATGAAAGTTCAAAAAATATTATTGAAGAAATTTATTTGGGAGCTAGTATTAATAAATCTTGTATTTATAAAATACCTAATAGAGAGTATGCTATAAAGAAAGCTATTGATATAGCAGAATCTCAAGATATAATCTTAATTTTAGGTAAAGGACATGAAAAATTTCAAGAGATTATGGGAAAATATCTTTATTTTTCTGATGAAAATGTAGTTAAAAAATATTTAGATAAAAATTTTTTGAAATGAAATAGTTATCATTAAATTAATATGTAAATGTTAAAAGAATAAATATTATTATTTATTTTATATGAGTGAAAAAATAATTTAGAAAATTAATTTTTACAATTTTTTGTTATAAAAATATTATTATGATTGTTAAAGTTTACACTGATGGTGCTTGCAAAGGAAATCCTGGTCCAGGAGGTTGGGGATTTTTATTGAGATATTGTAATTATACAAAATTTTTTTATGGATTTGATCCTTTAACTACTAATAATCGTATGGAACTTACAGCTGCAATTAAAGCTTTAGAATCTTTAAATCGTTCGTGTAATGTTCATCTTTTTACTGATTCGAAATATTTAAGTCAAGGTATGAATAATTGGATATTTAGATGGAAAAAGAATTTTTGGGTTAATACTAAAAAGAAACCGATAAAAAATATTGACTTATGGAAAAAATTAGATTTAATTTCTAATTTTCATGTTGTTAATTGGTATTGGATAAAAGGTCATTCTGGTTATCCAGAAAATGAACAAGTTGATGCATTAGCTAAAAAAGCAATTTTAGAATCATTATGTTAAGAATTTAATAAATAGTTAATTTTGTTTTCATTTATTTTTCTTTGATTAAGGTGTTTAAAATGAAAAGACAAATCGTGTTAGATACAGAAACCACAGGTCTTGATATAAAATCAGGACATAGAATTATTGAAATTGGATGTATAGAATTAAAAGAAAGGAAATTTACCGGAAAATATTTTCATACATATTTAAATCCTCAACGTAATATTGATAAAGAATCTTTTAGCATTCATGGAATTACTCAGAATTTTTTAAAAGAAAAACCTTTTTTTAAAGATATTGCAATAGGTTTTTTAGAATTTATTAAATATTCTGAGTTAATAATACATAATGCGGAATTTGATATAAATTTTTTAGAATATGAATTTAAATTAATTGATAATCCAATTTTTTTAAGAAATTATTGTTCTATTTTTGATACTTTAGTTTTTGCAAGAAAAAAATATCCAGGAAGAAGAAATACTTTAAATGCTCTTTGTAAACGTTATAAAATAGATATTTCTGATAGAAATTTTCATGGTGCTTTGTTAGATGCTAAAATTCTAGCAGTTCTTTATTTGGAAATGACTAGTGGACAAACTTCTTTATTTAAAGAAGAAAAGATAGAACAAAATTTTAGTAATTATAAAAATGATGATATAAATCAAGATGATATATTAATTAGTCATTCCCCCATTATTTATGCTGATTCAGAAGAATTAAAAATACATAATAAATTTATTAATTTTTTAGAAAAAAATTTTAAATAGTAAAGTGTTAATGATTTTATTTTAAACTAATTAGAATTACTCGGAGAGAGAGGGATTCGAACCCTCGATACAATTAAATTATCTGTATACATGTTTTCCAAACATGCGCTTTAATCCACTCAGCCACCTCTCCAAATATAAATTTATCTAATTGGATACTTATATATTGAATTAAAAAATAAAGAAACTTATTCTAACAAAAAAAATAGATATTTTTCAATAAAATTGATACTAATTTTATTAGATATAATTTAATTATTATAATATGATTCCAATGGATACATATCGATTTTCACATAATAATATATTAAATACTTTGCAAGCTGAACTTATAGACATACATTCTATTGCAGTTTTTTTTGTAAAGAATTTTTTAAGTTTATTTAAATAAGATATTTGTATATTATTTGAGCCAATTAAAATAATATTTGCTTTATGTAGGATTAGTGGTTTTATATTATTTTTGTTTATATCATAAATACTTTTAACTTTCCAATTAGAAATAATTGTATTATTATTTACAATAAGACTTTTTTTATAAATTACTGAATTTATTTTTATAAAATTACTTCCATAAGATTGAATACTATGTTTTTGGCAATATTCTAAATTAATATGCATTTAAGTAATAAATACTTTTTTTTAAAGATACATTTATAAATTTAATTAATATTATTATAGATTTTTGTTAAAGTATAAGTTTATATTATATAATTTTTTATATGATTAATATTGTTATAAACAACAATAAAAAAATGTTGTCTGAAAAAGTAGAATATAATTTAATTCATAAAAATTATTATTTTAATATGTTAATATCTTTAGGATATTCTTTTACATATCCTCCTTTAGCAAATTTAATAAGTATATATTGTAATATTTCTATAAAAGAGCAGTGGTTAGTAGTTTCTTTGGTTCATTGGAAAATTTATTATAATCAAGTAATGATTGTAGCATCAGATTCTTCTTTACAATTAAATGAATTAGAATCTCGTTTATGGTTTTATGAAATTTCTCAATTTTTTAAATCAGATGATATAAATTTAATTTATTACAGTCCATATATTTGGTTAATTAATGTTAAAAAAAAGCCATTAATTTGTAATCCCTCTGTATATACATTACTAAATAAACCAATATATCCTTCTTTATTTTATTTAGATAAAACTTTTTTTTGGCAAAAAAAAATTACAGAGTTGCAAATGTATTTATATTCTCATCCACTTAATAAATGGAGACATTCTGATTTGACTGTTAATAGTTTATGGATCTGGGGGCATGGGAAATTTATATTTCCAAAATTAACTAAAATCATTACAAATGATTTGATTTTGTTAAAGTATTTTTCGGAATTTAATAATATAATGGATTATTCTTGCAAATTAAAATTCGATCAGAATTGTTGTATATTTATTAAATATCCTGAAAAAAAAATATTTAGTTATTTAAAAAAAAAATTGAGAAAATATTCGACTTGTTGGCATTGGAATAATATATCTTTATATTATCAAGCAAAAAAATTTTGGTTTTTTTAAAACATTAACTTTTTAATAAAAAAAATTATGTTTTATATATTTATTTATTAAATTAATTTGTGAAATTTTGCTAAAATAAATAAGCAATATTCGATATTGAAAATATTAATTTTTAATCCATCATTAATATTGAAAAACAATTATAAATATATTTTTATGAAAATTAGTGAAATAAAGACATTTATAAAGATTTTTGTATATAGGGTTAATTACTTTATTTTGTACTAGATAATTTTTATTGTAAAGTTAATATTTTAAATATAGATAATAAAATTTTAATATTATATTGTATTAGTGAAATAAATTATGTTAAATGTTTTAATTAAAAAAATTTTTAAAAGTAGAAATGAACGAGTTTTAAATAAAATTAAAAAGAGAATTTTATCTATTAACTCTTATGAGGAAAAATTAAAAAAACTTTCTAATAAGAAATTATTTAATAAAACAAAAGAATTTAAATCTAGATTACTTGAAGGAGAAAATTTAAACGATATTTTGACAGAAGCTTTTGCTGTAGTAAGAGAAGTTTCATTTAGAATTTTAAATTTAAGGCATTTTGATGTCCAATTAATTGGAGGTATTGTTTTACATGAAGGAAAAGTTGCTGAAATGCGTACAGGAGAAGGTAAAACTTTAGTAGCTACTTTACCATCTTATTTAAATGCTTTAACTGGGAAAGGAGTTCATATCGTGACAGTTAATGATTATCTTTCTAAACGAGATAGCCAATGGATGAAACCTATATATGAATCTTTGGGATTAACTGTGGGTGTTATTTATTCAGATATGCCATATAAAGAAAAAAAAATTGCTTATCAATCAGATATTATTTATGGAACAAATAATGAATTTGGATTTGACTATTTAAAAGATAATATGATCTTTAATATAGAAGATAAAGTTCAAAAAGAATTAAATTTTGCTATTATTGATGAAGTTGATTCTATTTTAATAGATGAGGCTAGAACTCCATTAATTATTTCTGGAGAGTCTCATGTAAGTTCTGATTTATATGTAATAATTAATAAAATTATTTTACAACTTAATGAAAATGCTAATTTTAATCACCTAACAAATTATGTTATTGATGAAAAACAAAAGCAAGTATATCTAACAGAAAAAGGACATGATCATATTGAAAAACTTCTTTTAGAAGCTAAATTATTAAATTCTAAAAAAGATCTTTATCATTCTACTAATATTAATCTTATGTATCATATAAATGCTGCTCTCAGAGCTCATGTTATGTTTCATCGTAATATTGATTATATTATTAAAAATAAAAAAATTATTATTGTGGATGAGCATACAGGTCGTGCCATATATGGAAGAAGATGGTCAGAAGGTTTACATCAAGCTATAGAAGCTAAAGAGTGTGTTCCAATTCAAAATGAAAATCAAACTCTTGCTTCTATTACGTTTCAAAATTATTTTAGGTTGTATGATAAATTATCTGGAATGACTGGAACTGCTGATACAGAAGCTTATGAATTTCAACAAATTTATGATTTAGAAGTTATAGTTATACCTACTAATAAGCCTATGTGTCGTTTAGATCAAAGTGATTTAGTTTATCTTACTCAGAAAGATAAACACAATGCTATTATTAATGATGTAAAAAATTGTGTTAAAAAAAAACAACCTGTGCTTATAGGAACAACATCGATTGAATCTTCAGAAATATTAAGCAATTTAATGGATAAATTTAAGATTAAACATCAAGTTTTAAATGCTAAATTTCATAAAAAAGAAGCAAAAATAATTGCGGATGCAGGAAGACCTGGTTCTGTAACAATTGCTACTAATATGGCTGGAAGAGGAACCGATATTGTTTTAGGAGGAAATATATTTTATAAGTTTGGTCATTCATTATTAAAAATGAATAAAGAGAAAATAAAAATTTTAAAAGAGGATTGGAAAAAACGTCATGAACAAGTAATAAAATCCGGAGGATTAAGAGTTATTGGTTCAGAAAGGCATGAATCTAGACGTATTGACAATCAATTAAGAGGAAGATCTGGAAGACAAGGAGATATAGGAAGTAGTAGATTTTATTTATCTATGGAAGATAATTTAATGAGAATTTTTGCTTCTAAACGTGTTTCACATATAATGCAGAAATTAGGGATGAAATCAGGAGAACCCATTGAACATTCTTTGATATCAAGAGCAATAGAAAATGCTCAAAAAAAATTAGAAGGATATCATTTTGATATAAGAAAACAATTATTGGAATATGATGATGTCATAAATGAACAAAGAAAAGTTTTTTATACGCAAAGATTAAACCTCATAAAGATGATTAGTTTTCAAGAATTTATTATAGAAATTATGAAAGATGTAATATCTAATTTAATAGAGAATTTAAATTTTTCTAAAAATAGAAATGATTTTAAACAAGATATAAAATTAAATAAATTATTTTTAATAATTATGAAGGATTTTAATATTTTTATGGAAAATAAAAGTATTTTTATAAAAAAAAAATCATCTTTTAATTTTAAAAATTATATTAAAGAAAAAGTTTTTAATAAGTTTTTAAATATTTATAAAGAAAAAAAAAAAGAACTTAATGAAAATATCTTATATTTTTTTGAAAAATTTATTATTTTACAAACTCTAGATTATTATTGGTGTGAGCATTTATCTATAATAGAATGTTTACGTCAAGGAATTCATTTGCGAGGATATGCACAAAAAGATCCAAAACAGGAATATAAAAGAGAAGCATTTATTTTATTTTTTAATATGATTTCTTCATTAAAGTATGAAATAATAAGATTATTATTTTCTATAGATATAGATAGAAAAACAGAAATAGCAAAAGAAGCTATCAAATTAAGTAAACAAGAATATAGAGAATGTTTTCAAGAAAAAATATTTATTTATAATAAAAAAATAAAATATTTTGATAATAAAAATTTAGCTATATTTAAAATATATGAAAAAAAAGTAGGTAGAAATGACTTATGTCCATGTGGATCTAGAAAAAAATTTAAATTTTGTCATGGACAATTATCATGAAAAACAATAAATTAATTTTTAGTAATATATACATATATTTATATATATTCTATTATTTTAATTAAATTTAATGCATTTAATGCTATATAATAAATTATGCTAAAAATATTTTTTTATTATTAAAATTTTTATAAAATATATTATCTAATTAAAATAGGTCAGATAGCTCAGTTGGTAGAGCAGAGGACTGAAAATCCTTGTGTCGGCAGTTCAATTCTGCCTCTGACCAAAATATATATAATATTATATTATTGTCAGGGGTTTTAATAAATAAAATTAATTTTGTATACTAATAAAATTAATATTTTTTAATTATAAACATGAATTCTATTGATATAGTAAAAAAAAGATTTTTTTTGTTGGGAAACAAATCATATTTCTTTATTATTTTATATATATTAGAAACTAATCAAAAATTAGTGACAAAACAATTAAATCAATTTATTTCAAATAAATTATTTGAATTTAAAAATATTCCTATTATTATTGATTTTAGTAAGATTAAAAATGAAACTATTGATCTATTATTTTTATATAATTTTTTAAAAAATAACTTTTTATATCCTTTTGCAATCCAAGGTGTAAAAAAAAATAAAAAATTAATTGATATCGCTAAAATATTAAATTTAGCTATTTTAAACGACTCATTTACCAATAATGATAAATTAATTGTTCAAAATAATAAATATGAATATGAAAAACACTTTTTTTTTAAAGAAGAATTACAACAAAATAAATTGTATACATTTACAATTAGATCAGGACAACAAATTATTAATAAAAAGGGAGATTTAATTATCGTATCTTCAGTTAATCATGGAGCAGAATTATTTGCTAGTGGAAATATTCATATATATGGTACTCTAAGAGGAAAATCATTAGCTGGAATTAATGGAAATTCTGAAGCAAGAATTTTTTGTCAATCATTAGATGCAGAACTTTTATCTATTGCTGGTATTTATCGTTCAGATAATGCAATAAAATCTTATTTTGAACCATGCCAAATATATTTAAAAAATAATAAAATTGAAATTCAACCATTATGTTAATTTTATTCTAAATAAATTTTTATTAAAAATGAAATATTTTGTTATAATAAAATATTAATATTAATTTAATTTAAATATAATTTATTTTATATTTATTAAATATAAAAACTTTATTTTTAGTATTCCAAATACTATAATGGAAGAATTAACTTTATCAATAATTAAGCCAGATGGAGTAAAAAAATCAATTATTGGAAATATTTATAATAGATTTGAAAGATCAGGACTAAAAATTATTGCTATAAAAACTGTTAAACTTTCTTTAGAAAGAGCTATACAATTTTATTATATTCATAAGGAAAAAAATTTTTTTAATGATTTAATAAATTTTATGATTTCTGGACCTATAGTAGTTCAAATTTTACAAGGGAATAATGCTATTAAAAAAAATCGTGTATTAATGGGAAATACTAATCCAAAAAATGCATTACCAGGAACTATTCGTTATGACTTCGCAGAAAATATTAATTTTAATATTGTACATGGATCAGATAGTATAGATACAGCTTATCAAGAAATTTCCTTTTTTTTTAAATCGTATGAAATATTTGTAAAATAAATATAATTTTAAATAAATTCTTAATATTTTAAATTGATTAAAAAATGAATAATTTTTACTTATTATTTTTTTAGTAACATTTATTTTATGAAAAACAAAATAAATATATTAAATTTAAATAAAGAACAAATATTTAAAATATTTGATAACATAAATGAAAAATCTTATAGAACACAACAAATTATGCAATGGATTCATAAATTTGGTATTAAAGATTTCTTAAATATGACTAATATAAATAAAAAATTTCGTAATTATTTAAATAATACTTTTAAAATAGACTTACCTATAATTGCAGGTTTTAAAAAATCTAAAGATGGTACATGCAAATGGTTATTAAAATTAAAATGTAAGAATTATATTGAAACTGTATTTATTCCAGAAAAAAAAAGGAGAACTTTATGTATATCATCTCAAATTGGGTGCATTGCTAATTGTAGTTTTTGTTATACTGGAAAAATGGGATTTAGTAGAAATTTAAATCTATCCGAGTTATTAGGACAAATTTGGTTAGTTAATAAAAATTTAAATAAAAAAAAAAATATATATAATTATAAAAATATAACAAATATAGTAATTATGGGAATGGGAGAGCCATTATTTAATTTTAAAAATATTATCAATGCAATAAATATTATTACAGATAAATTTACATATAATATACCTCAAAAAAAAATTACATTAAGTACAGTTGGTATAGTACCAATTTTAAAAAAACTATATTATACAACTTCTATTGGAATTGCTATATCACTTCATGCTCCTAATGAAAAATTAAGAAATATTCTTGTTCCAATAAATAAAAAATATCCATTATTTAATTTGATAAAATTATGTAAAGAAATTTTTAATAAAAATCAAAAGCGCAAAGTTACTTTCGAATATGTTATGTTAAAAAATATTAATGATCAATTTATTCATGCTGATCAATTGATAAAATTATTAAACAATATTTTAGCAAAAGTTAATTTAATTCCATTTAATATGTTTCCATATTCTAAATATCAATCTTCTTCAATGGAAGTAATTAGACAATTTAATAAGAGATTATTAAATAATGGAATATATAGTTCTATTCGTAAAATAAGAGGTTTGGATATTAATGCTTCATGCGGGCAGTTATATAGTAAAATTAAAATATAGAATGATGATTTATAATAAAACTCATAATAAATTTTTATTATTAAATTATGCGTATTTATTTTTAAAAAAAATTAAAATTAAATTATTTATTAATTACAATATTTTAATTGATCCCATTTTTTATTTTGAGAATTTAAGATTAATTCACATACTTCACGTACTGCTCCATATCCTCCGGCTTTTTTTGTTTGCCAAATAGAATTCTTTTTTGCTTGTTTAGTAGCATTAGATACTGATATACTTAGTCCTACTTGTTTCATAACTGGAATATCAGGTATATCATCGCCTATATAAGCAAATTCTTCATTTTTTAAGTTTAAAATTGTTTTTAATTTATGAAATGCAAGATTTTTATCAGTTTGTCCTTTAAAAAAATATTTAATTCCTAATTGTTGTACTCTAAAATCAATTATTTTACTATTAGAGATTGTTATGATAGCTACTTCTATTCCTGCTGTAATTAATAGTTTTATTCCAATTCCATCATGTACATAAAAAGATTTAAATTCATTTCCATAATTATCTATATAAAAACAACCATTTGTTAATACTCCATCTACATCACAGATTAAACATTTTATTTTTTTTGCCTTGTCTAGTATTATTTTTTTCATTTTCTATATTGTAAAAAATTATATTTGATAAAATTAAATATTTATATTATTATAAATTATTTTTACAATAAAATTATTTTTTTAGATATTAATTATCAATAAATATCTTTTGTATTTATACATTTATATAATTAGATGAATTAAAAATTGAAAAAAATCAAAATAAAATGATTATGATTGTTGATGAATTAAAAAACATATTTTTAAACATAAAAGATATAGATTTTGTTGATGTAACATCTCATATGTCTCATTGTGATTTAACTATTGTTTCTGATTTATTTGTAAATAAATCAGAACTAGAAAGACAGCAATTTGTGTATTTAAAATTAAAAAAATATTTTTTGAACAATGATATACATTCTATAAAAATGAATCTTTTTACAAAAAAAGAATGGAACAAAAAAATATAAGTCAATTCATTATTAATGGAGGAAATTCTTTAAATGGAACAGTTAGTATTTCAGGATCTAAAAATGCAGCATTACCTATAATAGCAGCATCATTACTTACTAATGATGATGTTTATATTTCAAATATACCAGATATTAAAGATGTAAAAATTATGTTGGAAATGCTAAAATTAATAGGTTCAAAAGTAACTTTTTATACTAAAGATAGTATTAAGATCAATTCATCTAATATTAATAACTTTTATGTACCATTTAATTTTACCAAAAAAATTAGAGCTTCTATTTTACTTTTGGGTCCATTATTGTCAAGGTTCATGAAAGTCAGAATTGGCTTTCCAGGAGGATGTAATATTGGTTTTCGTCCCTTTAATTTGCATGTAGATATTTTAAAAAAAATGGGAATTGATATTTATATAGAAAATAAATGTATTAATGCTTTTATAAAAAAAAAGATAAAATCTGGAACTTTTATGTTTGATATGGTTACTGTTACCGGAACAGAAAATATATTAATGACATCAATTTTTGTAGATGGGGAAATAATTATTAAAAATGCTGCTTGTGAACCAGAAATTGTGGATTTATCTAATTTTTTAGTTGAGTTAGGAGCAAAAATTTATGGTATAGGTACAAATACCGTAATGATAAAAGGAGTAAAACGTTTACATGGAAATTATAAATATTATTCAATAATGTCAGATAGAATTGAAGCCGGTACATACTTAATAGCTGGAATTATAACGAGAGGAGAGTTATTGATTGATAATATTGATTCAAATATTTTATCATCAATTCTATTTGCTATTAAAAAAACAGGAGTTAATTTAAATGTTGGAAAAAATTATATTGAAGTGAATATGAATAAAATAATGTATTTAAACTCAGTAAATATTATAACAGCTCCTTATCCGTTTTTTCCAACAGATATGCAACCACAATTTGTTGTTTTAAATGTTATTGCAAATGGAATTTCTTTAATTATTGAAACTGTTTTTAAAAATAGATTTACACATATAAAAGAATTAATATCTATGGGTGCTAAAATTGTTTCAAATAAAAATAAAATTCTAATAACAGGAAATAAAAAATTACTGGGAACATTTGTAAAAGCTAGTGATTTACGATCTTCTGCGAGTTTAATTTTAGCTGGATTAATTGCAGTTGGAAAAACTATTATAGAATATATTGACCATATTGATAGAGGATACGATAATATTGAAAATAAATTAACTTTGTTAGGGGCAGATATTAAAAGGAGAAATATTATTATTTAATGATTTTACGTAATTTTTTAGATTCTTATTTGAATGATTTGTTAGAATGCAATATATTTAATGATTCAGTTTATAATGGTTTACAAATTGAAGGTTCTGAAGAAATTAATTCTTTATGCACTGCTGTTTCGATTTCTAGTGAAGTAATTGACAAAGTAACATTATTAAAATCTGATGCAGTAATAGTTCATCATGGATATTTTTGGAAAAAAGATTCACCTGCAATTATTGGGATCAAAAAAAAACAAATAGAGAAATTAATAAAAAACAATATTTCATTATTTGCATATCATTTACCATTAGATTGTCATAAAGAAATTGGAAATAATATTTGTTTAGGAAAACTTTTTGAACTTGATAAAATTAATTCTTATAAAGTACTTAATATACAGAATTTACTTTGGTACGGATCTTTTAAAGAACATAAAACTTATAAAGAATTTATAGACTTAATTATTTTAAAAATTGGTAGAATACCTTTGCATATACCATCTTCAAATAAATATATAAAAAATATTGCTTGGTGCACAGGAGCTGCACAAGATTTAATTTTAAAAGCATATGACTTAGGAATAGATGCCTATATAAGTGGGGAAATTTCTGAAAGAACTTATTATCAGGCTCAAGATTTAAATATTCATTATTTTTCCTGCGGTCATCATGCTACAGAGCGATTTGGAATACAAGCTTTAGGAAATTACTTAAAAGATCAATTTTCTATTGAACACTATTTCATAGAAACATTTAATCCTGTGTAATAAAGAAATAGATAACAATAATATTAATCCAATAATATTGATATTGATCGTACTCTGTTTTTAAAAAAATAAAGATGATTTAATTTAAAAAAAATTAATCCTATAATTATAGATTAATAAATATTTGTTTTGTATAATAATCAGATTAATTAAAACTTATATTTACATAAATTAAATTAATATCTTTTATATAATTTATTCTCATTAAATAATTTGTTATGAAAAAAGAATTTGTTTGTAAAAACTGATTTGTAGTTAAATTATTTTAATGTTTTTAAAAAATTAACAATTTAAAAAAAATTTTTATTTAATTAACTAACTTTAACAATAAAAAAACATATTATGCGATCTCATTATTGTAGTAGTATAAATAAAAAATTACTTAATAAAGTAGTAAGTATATGTGGATGGATAGATAATTATAGACAACATAAAAAAGTAATATTTTTTGATGTTAGAGATCATTCTGGAATTTTACAAATTGTTTGTACATATAAAAATGAAAAAGTTTTTTCTATTGCTAAAAAAATACATTATGAAGATGTAATTTGGGCTAAAGGTTTAGTATGTAATCATTCAAATATATTAAAACATCATAATTCTAAAATAAATTATATTGAAATATTAGTACATAAGTTAAAAATCTTAAATCAAGCTATTTTTCTTCCATTTACTCCAAATGAATGTAAAAATCTGGATATAAGTAAAACTATGAGATATAAATTTAGATACTTAGATTTAAGACGAGATAAAATGCAAAAAAAATTAGTATTTCGTCATAATTTAATTCAATATATTAGAAATTATTTAAATAAAAAAAATTTTATTGATATTGAAACTCCATTTTTAACTAGATCTACACCAGAAGGCGCAAAAGATTATTTTGTTCAATCAAGATCAAATCTTAAAAAATTTTATGCTTTACCTCAATCTCCACAATTATTTAAACAATTAATTATGATGTCGGGATTTAATAAATATTATCAAATTGTTCGTTGTTTTAGAGATGAAGATTTACGATCCGATAGACAACCAGAGTTTACACAACTTGATATAGAAATGTCATTTATAAAAGAAAGGCATGTTCAAAAAATAATTGAAGATATGTTAATAAAAATATTTAAAAAGTTTCTTAATGTTACTTTATCTAAAAAATTTACTAGTATAAAATATTCAGATGCTATTAATAAATTTGGAACTGATAAACCTGATTTGCGTATTCCTATCGAATTAATTAATATAACTAAAATAGTTAAAAAGTATAATTTTAGTACTTTTTTTACATTTAAAAAAGATTCTGATAATCAAGTAATTGCTTTTAAAGTTCCTAATTATTGCATTATTTCCAATAAAGAAATAATGCAATATATAACGTTCATGAAAAAATATAAAATTAAAAAATTTTTCTATTTAAAATTAAATGATGATATGCCAACTTATATAAGTTCAGAATTTTCTATTTTAAATTTTTTATCCGAAAATTGCATTAATGAAATTCTACACTTCATGTCAGTTATGTCTAATGAAATTGTTTTTATTTGTGTTGGTTTTGAAAATATTATTTATGAATCTATGGGAAATTTACGTATAGAAATAGGAAATAATAAAAATCTGATTTCTACTTCTACATGGTCTATTTTATGGATTACAGATTATCCTATGTTTTTATTAGATGAAAAAACTAAAAAATTACAATCTGTTCATCATCCATTTGTAGCTCCAAAAAAAAATAATCTTGAATTTTTAAAAAAAAATCCTTTAAAAGTTTTGTCTAAATCATATGATCTTATTATTAATGGACATGAAATTGGAGGTGGTTCTATTCGAATTCATGATTTTAATTTGCAAAATACTATATTTTCTATATTAAATATTGATATAAAAAGAATAAAATATGATTTTGGATTTTTTTTAAATGCATTAAAACATGGATGCCCACCTCATGGTGGGATTGCGTTAGGTATTGATCGGTTAATAATGCTATTAACTAATTCTAAATCTATTCGTGATGTTATAGCATTTCCTAAAACTAATTCAGCAACGTGTATGCTAACAAATTCTCCAGCAGAAATAACAGATTACATTTAAAACAAAATATTCTTTTTTAAATACATTCATTATTTTTATATAAGACTTTTATCTTCATCAGAAAACATATTTATGTTCTATTAAATTAGTAAAATAGTTGACATATAAAATTTTATTTTAACAATAAGTAAATAATAATTAAAATAATAAAAATAAAACTATTTAAAAATAAATTATAAAAAATTAGTTATTGAATTATTATTTTATAATTAAATTTATTTGTAATTTACTAAAATAAATATTTTAAATAAAATTTATAATTTTATTATTTTATATATTTAAAATATATTAAATGATTCTCCACAACTACAAGTGGATAGAGCTATAGGATTATAAATAATAAATCTCTCTCCTTTAATATCTTGTAAATAATCAATTTTTATTTTTTCTAAATATGGGAAACTAATTGCATCAATAATTAATTTTATATTTGATTTCCCGTCTGAACATTTTTTTGTAAAAATATAATCATTTTTAAATATTTCTTGATCTAGAAATATTTTATATTGTAATCCATTACAACCACCACTGATAATTCTAATTCTTAGATTAGAATTCATATTTTTTTCAGATATTAAAGAATAAATTTTATCTATAGCTTTAATAGAAATATTAATTTTAGATGATAATTTTGATGAATCATTTTTTATATTTTTCATAATTTATTTTATTTTAAATACATATTTAAGTATTAATTTTAATTAATGAATGATATATTTTATTTTTGCTCCTCCAAGGCATTGGTTATTTTTATAAAAAACAATATATTGTCCAGGATTTATAGCACGTTGTAAATAAAAAAATTCAATGTAATAATCTGAACTATTATTACATTTAAATACTGTACATAATTCTTGACGGTATCCATGTCTTATTTTTGCAAAACAATTAAATGGAAACTTAAATGGTTTTAATAACCAATGAATAGGTTCACAATAAATATTTTTTGAATATAATAAATAGTTATTAGTTCCTTGAACTACAATTAATGTATTTGTTTTTATATCTTTATGCTGTACATACCAGGGTAATTGATTAGTATTTTTTTTACCCCCTATACCTAATCCTTTTCTTTGTCCTATTGTATAAAAATATACTCCGTCATGTTTTCCCAATATTTTTCTATTAATATCTTTGATAAATCCAGGTTTTAATAGAAAAAATTCTTGTAAAAAATTTCTAAAATTTTTTTTTCCTATAAAACATAGTCCTGTTGAACTCTTTTTATTATAATTAATAAATCCTATTTTTTTTGCTAATCTTCTGACATCTACTTTATAGTAATCTCCTAATGGAAATAATAAATATTTAAAAACTTTTGGATCAATTGCATGTAAGAAATATGTTTGATCTTTTTTTTTATCTTTCGCCTGTAATAAAGGACTACTGCTATATAATTGTTTTTGACAGAATGTTTTTGCGTAATGCCCTGTAGCTAAAAAATCAGCACCTAGTTGTGACATAGAATATTTTAAAATAATTTTAAATTTAATTTCTTTATTGCAGATAATATCTGGATTTGGAGTTTTACCATGTTCATACTCATTAATAAATAATTTAAATACTTTTTCCCAATATTCTTCAGAAAAATTAGCGTAATGAATAGGAATTTTAAGTTGTTTACATATTAATTTTGCGTCGTTCCAATCATTTTTGAATGCACATTTTCCTAAAATATCATTTTTTTCCCAATTTTTAACAAATAATCCTTCAACCAAATATTTTTGTTTTTTTAATATCCAAGCAGCAACAGAAGAATCTACTCCTCCTGACATAGCAACAATTACTTTTGCTTTCATTAAAATAGTTTAATTTCATAAATTAGTTTTATTAAATTATTTTAAACTATAAAATTAAAAATAGAAATTAATTTTTGTTTATATTAAAAATATAAGAAAAATATTTTTTTGAATGTAAATTTCTTTATAAATTTATTAAAATTTTTATATTAATAATTTTAATAAATACTAAATTCAATTAAAATACAGTATAATTATTATATTTGTATTTTAATAAATTATTATTATGAGGATATAAATTATATGGCAGTACAACAAAATAAAAAATCTCGTTCAAAAAGAAATATGAGAAGATCTCATGATAAATTATATATTCCTGCATTATCTATTGATAATTTTACTAAAGAAGTACATTTAAGACATCATATAACAAAAGATGGTTATTACAAAGGAAAAAAATTTTTATATTTAAAAAAAACAAAAAAAATAAAAGAGTAAAAATTGAAGAAAATAATTATTGCAATTGACACAATGGGTGGAGATTACGGAGTTAAAGCATCAATACCAGCTTGTGTACGTTTAATAAAAAAAAATTCAAATTTAAAGTTATTATTAGTTGGTAATCAAGAACAAATTTATACGCAACTTAAAAAGTTTAATATAACTAAACATGAACAATTTTCAGTTATTCATACACATGAAGAAATTTCTATGGAACAATCTCCAATAAATGCCATTAGAAATAAAAAAAATTCCTCTATGCACGTAGCAATAAAATTAATTAAAGAAAAAAGAGCTCATGCATGTGTAAGTTCTGGCAATACAGGAGCATTAGTGGCAATATCTAATTTTTTTTTAAAAACTTTACCTGGAATTGAAAGACCTGGAATTATGGCAGTTTTCCCAACTATAATTGGAAAAACTCGTGTTTTAGATTTAGGGGCTAGTATTACCTTGAATGCTAGACATTTATTCCAATTTTCAATTATGGGAAGTGCTTTGATCGAGATTTTAGAAAAAAAAATGAATCCTAAAGTGGGCCTTTTAAATGTTGGTATAGAAGATATAAAAGGTAATGATCAAATTAAATTGGCTTCTTATAAATTAAAACAATCTAAAATAATAAATTATATAGGATATGTTGAAGGAAATTGTGTATATACTGGAAGAGTAGATTTAATAATTTGTGATGGATTTACAGGTAATATTGTACTCAAAACTAGTGAAGGATTAGCAAAGTTAATATTAATTAAAATTAAAGAATCGTTTTATAAAAACTTTTTTACTAAATTATTAGGAATAATTTCAATGCCTGTATGGTTAAATATAAAAAAAAAAATGAATCCCATTTATTATAATGGTGCTGTTTTATTAGGATTAAATGGTATTGTTATTAAAAGTCATGGAAATGCATGTGAAAAGGCTTTTGAATTTGCAATTAAAGAAGCAATAAAAGAAGTTGAAAATAATGTTATTGATTTACTAAGAGATAGAATGATAAATTATGTAAAACAAGGTATATTATCATGAAAAGTGTTATAATTAATGGAACTGGGTGTTATTTACCAAATTATATATTAAGTAATGAAGAATTAGAATCTAAATTAAATACTTCTAATAAATGGATATATACAAGAACTGGAATAAAACAAAGACATATAGCTTCAAATTATGAAACAACTTCTTTTATGGCATGTAAAGCAGCTTTAAATGCATTAAAAAATTCTAGTATTAATGCAATTGATATTGATTTAATTTTAGTAGCTACATGTACTCCAAATTATTTTTTTCCTAATATAGCATCTCATATTCAAAAAGCACTTAATGTTACTCATTCTATACCTTCGTTTGATATTAATGCAGCGTGCAGTGGATTTATTTACGCAATGGATATAGCTAAACAATATATTTCTTCTGGAAATGCAAAGCATATTTTAATTGTAGGTAGTGAAGTAATGTCAAAAGCTTTAAATTGGGTAGATAGATCTACTTGTGTTTTATTTGGAGATGGTGCTGGAGCTATTATTTTAAGTGAAAGTAATAAACCTGGAATTTTATCGAGTATTTTATATACAAAATATGATATAAACTCACTTTTAATGTATCGAAATTATTCTAATAAGAAAAAAAAATCTTTTATAAAAATGCAAGGTAACAAAATTTTTAAGCTTTCCGTAAAAATTATAGAAAATATTATTAACAAAGTACTAAATTCTTGTCAATTAAATAAAACAGATATTAGTTGGTTAATTCCTCATCAATCTAATATCAGAATTATCCAAGCAGTAGCTAAAAAATTAAATTTTCCTATGTCTCAAGTAATTATAACAATTAAAAAGCAAGGAAATACTTCTGCAGCTTCTATACCTTTAGCACTAGATTATGCTATACGCCAAAAAAAAAAAATTAAACAAAATGATATATTATTATTAGAATCCTTTGGTGGAGGATTAACATGTGGAGCTATGTTAATACGATATTAAATTTAAAAGTCTTAATTAATTTCACACAGAGTATATTTATTAAATAAATATTGTTATCATGTTTATTAAGTATATTTAAAATCGATAATTAATATATGGTCAAACGTAAAATAGCATTTGTTTTTCCAGGACAAGGATCTCAATCTATAAAATTATTACATAAATTAGAAAGTTCTTTTCCTATGGTAAAAGATTTATTATATCAAATTTCTGAATGTATCCATTACAATATTTGGGATTTGATTACAAATCAATCTAATGGTCATAAAAATAAAATACAACATACACAATTAATTGTATTAATATCAAATATAGCTTTATTTAAATTATTAGAACATTTAAATTTATTAAATTCTATTTCTTATATGGCTGGACATAGTGTTGGAGAATATTCTGCATTATTTTGTTCTAATGCAATTAGCTTAAATGATGTAATTCATTTAGTAATAAAAAGAGAAAAATTAATGTACAATAATATTATGTTTAATAAACATAAAGGAAGTATGGCAGTAATTGTAGGATTAAATAGCAAAAAAATCATTAATATTTGTAAAAATGTTAGTAAATTTACTGCAAAAGTGTATTTATCAGGATTTAATTCTAAAAATCAAATTACTATATCTGGTTATTCTACTGCTGTAAAAAAAGTATTAGATATAGCCATTAAAAAAGGAGCAATGTTTACTAAATTAATTGATGTTAGCAGTCCTTCTCATTGTCCTTTGTTAAAGGATATTGCTAATATATTTTTTCAATATTTAAATACTGTTAACTTTAAAATTCCTAAAATACCTATTATTTCTAATGTAAATGCAGTTCCTTATAATTCAATAAATAATATACGTACCTTATTAAAAGCACAATTATATTGTCCAGTTCAATGGGTAAAAACTATTAAATTTATAAAAAATAATGGTGTTAATTTAATAATTGAATGTGGATTTGGAAATATATTAACTAATCTTATTAAAAATATTGATAAAAAAATAGTAACATGGAATATTAATAATCAATTAAATTTGGAAAAATTAGTAAAATTTATTAGTAAAATTGAAAATTTTTAATCATGAAATTAAATAATAAATTTGTTTTAATTACAGGAGCTAATAGAGGAATTGGTAAATCTATTGCATTAACATTAGCTAAAAGAAAGTTTTTTATAATTGGTACAGCTTCTACAGAAGAAGGAGTTAAAAATATCAATAATAATTTTATTAAACATAATTTATTGGGTGAAGGTTTTCTTTTAAATCTTAAAAATAAGAAAGAAATTACTAATCTAATTAATATACTTTATGAACAAAAAAAAATTCCTTCCATATTAATAAATAATGCAGGAATTTGTAATGATAATTTACTTATAAGAATGAAAGACAAAGAGTGGATTGATGTTATAGATATTAATTTAAATTCTATATTTTATCTAACTAAATTATGTGTAAAATTTATGTTAAAATTTAAATGGGGTAGAATTGTAAATATAAGTTCTGTTATTGGATTAATAGGAAATCCTGGACAAACCAATTATGCAGCAACAAAATCTGCTATCATTGGATTTAGTAAATCTTTAGCTAAAGAATTAGCAATAAAAAGAATTACAGTAAATGTTGTTGCTCCTGGATTTATAGATACTGATATGACTAAAAAAATACCTGATTTTATAAAAGAAAAAATATTAAAATATATCCCTATGAAAAAAATAGGAAAACCTCAACATGTAGCAGATGCTGTATTATTTTTAATTTCTGATCGTGCAGAATATATTACTGGAGAAACTATTCATGTTAATGGAGGAATGTATATGTGTTAATTTTTAATATGAAATAAAAAATTAAAAAAATTATGTTTATAATTTAACGATATTTTGTCACTAAAATTAAAAGAGGAAATAATGGATACAATTGAAAAAAGAGTAAAAAAAATTGTTGCTGAACAACTGAACTTAAATGAAGATGAATTAAAAAATTCAGCATCTTTTATTCAAGATTTAGGAGCAGATTCATTAGACACTGTTGAATTAGTAATGGCATTAGAAGAGGAATTTAATACAGAAATATCTGATGATCAAGCTGAAAAAATTGGAACAATACAAGAAGCTATAGATTATATTAAATTAAATATAAAAAAAGAAAAAAATAATCAACTTTAATAGGATTAATTTATTTTGAATAAAAGACGTGTTGTTGTAACTGGAATAGGAATGGTAACACCCATTGGTTTAAACGTTTATCAAACATGGAATAATATTTTATTAGGAAAAAGTGGTGTATCATTGGTTAATGAATTTGATACATCTAAATACACAACTAAAATTTGGGCTAAAGTTAAAAATTTTAATATTGGAAATTATATTCCACTAAGTGAATCAAAAAAAATGGATTTATTTACACAATTTGGTATGGTTGCTGCCATTGAAGCTATAAAAGATTCTAAATTAGTTATTGATGATTCTATTAGTTATCGTACAGGAGTTTCAGTTGGAGCAGGAATTGGTGGTATAGAAACTATTATAAAAAACCAAGAAAAATTAATTAAATATGGTCCAAGAAAAATATCTCCTTTTTTTATTCCTTCTGGAATAATAAATATTTTATCTGGACAGATATCAATAAAATATAAATTAAAAGGACCAAATATTGCAATATCTACTGCTTGTACAACAGGAACACATAATATAGGAATTGCTTTTCGTATGATTTCTTATGGAGATGCAGATCTTATGATTTGTGGAGGATCTGAAATGACTACAAATCCATTATGTTTAGCTGGTTTTTCTGCAACTCGTTCTTTATCAAAACGTAATAATGAACCTGAAAAAGCATCTAGACCTTGGGATAAAGATAGAGATGGTTTTGTTATTGGAGAAGGATCTGGTATTCTTATACTAGAGGAACTTAACCATGCAATAAATAGAGGTGCATCCATTTATGCAGAAATAATTGGCTTTGGAATGTCAGGAGATGCTTATCATATTACAGCTCCGGATAAAAAAGCAGAAGGATTTTTAAGATCAATGTTACATGCTATTAAAGATGCAAAAATAGATATAGAACAAATTGATTATATCAATGCTCATGGAACTTCTACTTATTTAAATGATTTATATGAAACAAAAGCTATAAAAAAATTATTTAAAAATCATGCTTATAACTTAGCTGTTAGTTCTACAAAATCTATGACCGGTCATTTATTAGGAGCTACAGGAGCTGTAGAAGCTATTTTTACTATTCTTGCAATTAAAAATCAAATTGCTCCTCCCACTATAAATTTAGATTATCCTGATAAAGATTGTGATTTAAATTATGTGGCACATAAACCTCAAAAAAGAATTATTAACTTTGCTTTAAGTAATTCATTTGGATTTGGAGGAACTAATGGGAGTCTTTTATTTAAAAAAGTTTAATTTTTCTTTAAATTTTTATTTAAAAAATAAAATAGATAAAAAATTATATATTTGTTACTTTATAAAAGTAAGATTATGAAAAATAATTGTGGATATTTTATTGTTATAGAAGGATTGGAGGGATCTGGAAAATCTACTATATTACGTTTAATTAAAAAATATTTAATTTTAAAAAATTTTATATTTAGAATTTTAACCGTAAGAGATCCAGGTGGAACTTTTTTAGGAGAAAGTATAAGAAAAATTATAACAAATAAAAATATAAATTTTTTAAGTTTTAAAGCAGAATTACTTTTATTTTATGCTGCAAGAGTTCAATTATTTGAACAAGTAATTCAACCAGCATTAAAAAAAAATATTTGTGTATTAAGTGATAGATTTGAATTATCAACATTTGCATATCAATATGGTGGAAGAAAAATAAATAAAGAGTTTATTATTAAACTTTCTGATTTTTGTTTAAATAAATTTAAACCAGATTTAACATTTTTCCTAGATATTAGTCCAAGAGAATGTTTTAATAGAATATTAAAAAGAAATAAGATTGATAGGTTTGAAAAAGAATCATTTCATTTTTTTCAATGTGTATACGATACTTATCATGAATTCATTAACTCTATAAAAGATATAATCTGTATTAATGTTTATAAAAAATCTTTGAGTGAAATATTAAACGTAATTATATTAAAATTAAATAACTTAATTTTTAATGATAAATCTAAATAATTTAAACATTCCTTATTATAATAAGGATATTTGGAACAATTTTAGGACCTTATTTTTTAAAAAAAAAATACCAAATACAATACTATTTATTAGCATATCTAATATAGAAAAAATAAATTTTATTTATTGTTTAATATCTTTAATGCTTTGTTCTAACCATTCATTGCTATGTAATAATTGTTATAATTGTAAGTTAATAAAAAGAAAACAACATCCCGATATATATACATTAAATAATCATAAAGAATTAATTACTATTGATCATATTAGGATGTTACAAAAATTTGCTTTTATATATCCATATATAAATAAATATAAATTTATAGTAATAGAATACATTGAAACTATCAATATCTATGCAAAAAATGCTTTATTAAAATTACTTGAAGAACCTCCTAGTTATCTTTATATTATCTTGAGCTCAGAAATAGTAGGAATAATACCAAATACTATTTTAAGTAGATGCTATAAATACAGATTGAATTTTCCGATTTTATTGCGATATAACTATTTAGATTTAAATTTTTGGAATAATAATATTAGTTATGAAAAAAGAAATATATTAACTAAAGTTAATATATTTATTGACGACTTACAAAACTTGATTAAAAATAAATTATATATTTGTAATTTTTTATCTAAATGGTCGAAATATAATTTTTATGATGTAATATGGATGATTTATCTTGTTAATGTACAAATGATATGTTACCATTTTAAAGGTATAAACGATAAAAAGTGGGATAAATTAATTAATTTATCAGAACAATTTTCCATTGATTTTTTATTTAAGCAACTTGATAGAATATATAATTTGATGATTAAGTACCATAATACTTATGGTGTAAATACTAATTTTTTTTTAGAGTATATTATATTAAGTTATGTTAATAATTACTGAATTAATTTATGTTAGTAGATTCTCATTGTCATCTTCATTTAATTGATTTTAATCATACAAATAAAGACATAGACTGTATTATAAATGATGCATATAAAAATAATGTGAAACACATACTATGTGTTTCTACAGATTTAAATGATTATATAACTTTAACTAAATTATCTGATTTATATAAAAATGTGAGTATTTCTACAGGTTTACATCCTAATAAAAATAAATATGACATATCTTCTTTAAAAGAATTTTCTTATGATTCTCGATGCATTGCTATAGGAGAAACTGGATTAGATTTTAACTCAAAAACACTAGATAACAATAAAATAAAACAAAAAGAATTATTTAAATGTCACATAAAAATTGCAAAAAGAGTTAAAAAACCTTTAATAATACATACTAGAAATGCAGCATTAGAAACATTAGAAATAATGAATAATGAAAATGCAGAAAATATAGGTGGTGTAATACATTGTTTTAATGAAAGCTATCAAATAGCAAAATATTTTCTAGACATGAATTTTTATCTTTCTTTTTCTGGAATTATTACTTTTAAAAATGCTGAATATTTAAGAGAGGTAGTAAAAAAAATACCTATTAATAGAATTTTAATTGAAACAGATTCTCCATATCTTGCCCCAGAACCATATAGAGGAAAACAAAATTATCCTGCTTTTTTAAAGTATATTGCTATAGTTTTAGGAGAAATTAAAAATAAAAATTTTAAAGAAATTTCAAAAAAAACTACAGAAAATTTTCTTAATTGTTTTAATTCTATTAACAAAGATATATAAAAATTTTATTTTTATTTAATCTTTAAATGTGTATAAATATTGAAATAATTCAGAATCTATAGTTTAAATTAAATTTTATAAAAGAATAATTACATAATAAATGTATCTTAATTCAATTAAATTAACGTTTAATATATAAAATAATAATAAATTTTGCAGTATTTACGGAGAGACAGGGATTCGAACCCTGGAAAAAGTGTTAAAATTCTTTTTGACGATTTTCAAGACCGTTGCTTTAATCCACTCAGCCATCTCTCCAAAAAATAAAATTAATCGTTTAACATATAAGAAATTATGTATTATAATGTAAAAAAAATAATAATTCTAGTTGCCATATTATATAATATCAATATTTTTCTTATTTATACTATTAAAATATAAAGTAAAAATTATTCTTAAAATATTATTTTACATATAAATATATTTATTAAAACAAAAATGATTTTTATCATTATATTAAAACTCAATTGTTAAATTACATATTTAATATGGTATTGATATTTTTAAAATATAAATTTATAAAAACAAATTTTTAACTAAAGTTTTATAGTTTAAATAAATATTTGCTGCCATAATTAGCAACATACTTTTATATATAAAAAGAATTTATTTTGAGATAAAATATAATATTAATTAAATAACATTAATTAATAGAAATTAATTTAATATAATTAATAACTAAAAATAACTAATTATTTTTATGAGGAATTTAATGAAAAATAAATGTTTAACTGGTTTAAAAGATATCAAAGTTGGAAAATCTGCGATTTCCAATATTGATACTGAAAATTGTGATTTATGTTATAGAAGTTATTCCATCAAGGAAATGGTAAAATATGCTAATTTTGAAGAAATTGCTTATCTTTTATTATATAATCATTTACCTAATGAAATAGAATTAAAAGAATATAATTTTAAATTAATAAAGTTTAGAATATTACCAAACGTATTAAAAAATATTTTAGAAAAAATACCAATAAATACTAACCCTATGGATGTATTACATATAGGTTGTATGTTTATGTCTGTTTTAGAGCCAGAAACAGATTTTATACAACAAAATGATATTATTGATAGATTATTAGCTATATTCCCTAGTATTTTATGCTATTGGTATAATTTTCATTATAAAAGAAAAAAAATATCTGAAAATATTAATAAATTCACTTTAAGTGAATATTTTTTATCATCACTGTTTGATAGTGAATCTGATCCTTTGATATATAAAGCTTTTGATATATCTTTAATTTTATATGCAGAACATGAATTTAATGCTTCTACTTTTGCATCTCGTGTTACAGCATCAACTTTATCTGATATTTATTCTGCTATTTCAACTGGAATAGGTACTTTACGTGGAATCTTACATGGAGGAGCTAATGAAATGGCAATAAAACTATTGTTACATTTGAAAAATGTAAAAGACATTAAAAAAGAATTAAAAATTATGCTTTCTAAAAAAATGAAAATTATGGGATTTGGTCATCGTGTATATAAAACATATGATCCAAGATCTAATATTATAAAAAAATGGGCGTATAAATTATGTAATTTTAGAAATAATGAACAATTATTTGATATAGCTGAAACAGTTGAAAATATAATGATAAATGAGAAAAAACTATTTCCTAATGTAGATTTTTATAGTGCATTATTATATTATTTCTGCAATATTCCTATATTTTTGTTTACTCCTATTTTTGTAATGTCGAGAATATCAGGATGGGGCGCTCATATTTTTGAACAAAGAAAAAATAATAATTTAATAAGACCAAAAGCAGAATATATTGGTCCTAAACTAAAAAAATTTATTAAAATAAATGAACGATAATAAATAAAATAAATAAATTTATAATTTATTACATTAAAAATTGTAATTTTTAATACTATTGATTTTTAATCAATATTTAATTTATATAGGAAAATCATGATATCTCTTGCAAAAGAAATAACCCTAATTAATATAGAAGACGAATTAAAAAAATCCTATCTAGATTACGCAATGAGTGTAATTATAGGAAGAGCTTTGCCTAATATATATGATGGTTTGAAACCTGTCCATAGAAGAATTCTTTTTGCCATGAAAGAATTAAATAATGACTGGGATAAACCATATAAAAAATCAGCAAGAATTGTCGGAGATGTTATTGGAAAATATCATCCACACGGAGATATGGCAGTATATGATGCAATTGTTCGCATGGCTCAACCATTTTCTATGAGATATATGCTTATTGATGGACAAGGAAATTTTGGTTCAGTTGATGGAGATCTTGCCGCTGCTATGAGATACACTGAAATAAGAATGTCAAAATTCTCCCATTATTTATTAAATGATTTAGAAAAAGATACAGTAGATTTTGTACCTAATTATGATGAATCAGAATTTGTTCCATCGGTTTTACCAACAAAAATTCCTAATCTATTAGTTAATGGTTCATCTGGAATTGCAGTAGGAATGGCTACCAATATACCACCGCATAATTTAATAGAAGTAGTAAATGGATGTATAGCAGTGATCAACAATCCTGAAATCAGTATTGACAATCTTATTAAGATTATACCAGGACCTGATTTTCCTACATCAGCTATTATCAATGGGAAAGAAGGTATATTGAATGCTTACCGTACAGGAAGAGGAAAAATTTTAATCAGAGCTAGAACAGAAATAGAAATCAATAATCAAGGAAATAAATCAATTATTGTTACAGAATTACCTTATCAGGTTAACAAATCTAAAATCATTGAAAAAATTTCTGAACTTATTAAGGAAAAACGTATTGATGGAATTTCTGGATTAAGAGATGAATCTAATAAACAAGGTATGAGAATAGTTATAGAATTAAAAAAAGGTGAAAAACCTGAGATTATATTAAATAATTTATATTCTTATACTCAAATGCAAAATGTTTTTGGAATCAATATGGTTGCATTAGTAAATAATCGACCTTGTCTAGTGAATTTAAAACAAATTATTGAAGAATTTCTTAAACATAGAAAAGAAATTATAATAAGAAGAACTATTTTTGATTTAAATAAAACAAAATATAGAGCTCATATTTTAACAGGATTAAGTGTTTCATTAGAAAATATTAATGATATTATTGATTTAATAAAAAAATCACAAACTTCTGAAGAAGCTAAAAAGAATTTATTAAACAGATCATGGAATGTAAAAATTTTAAATAATTTATTTAAAAAATCAAAAGAATATATTTTTGACATTAGTAATTTTAAAATAAACACAAATTCTTTATTAAATAATAATAAATACAAATTTTCTTCTAAACAAACAGAATCTATATTAAAATTAACTTTACAACGTTTAACAAAACTTGAACAAAAAAATATTATTAATGAACTTGAATCATTGTTAACAAAAATTAAAAATTTTTTATCTATATTGAATGATTCTGACTTAGTAAATAAAATTATTTATCAAGAATTAGTAGAAATAAAAAATGAATTTGGAGATTTAAGAAAAACAGAAATTATATCTTCTCAAGAAGAATTAAATTATGAAGATTTAATAACAAAAGAAGATATTGTGGTTACCTTATCACATCAAGGATATGTAAAATATCAACCATTATCTATATATCAATCTCAAAAAAGAGGTGGAAAAGGGAAATTAGCAACTAATGTAAAAGAAGAAGATTTTATAGAAAGGTTGTTAATAGCTAAGACTCATGATAATTTACTTTGTTTTTCTAATTATGGAAAATTATATTGGTTAAAAGCCTATCAATTACCATTATCAAGTAGAGTTTCTAGAGGAAAACCAATAAATAATATATTGCCATTAGATCAAAATGAAGTAATTAATGCTATATTACCAGTTCAAAAATATAAAAAAGGTTATTTCATTTTTATGGTTACTAAATTATCTATAGTTAAAAAAGTACCTATAGAGGCATTTAGTAGACCAAGATCATCTGGTATTATAGCGATTGATTTAAGTCATGGAGATCGTCTCGTTGGAGTAGATATCACTGATAATAATAGAGATATTATGCTATTTAGTGACGTAGGAAAAGTAGTACGTTTTAATGAAAATTTAATTAGACCAACTGGAAGAACAGCTAAAGGAGTAAAAGGAATAAAATTAAAAGAAAAACAATCTGTCATTTCTTTAGTTGTTCTTAAAAAAGAAGGTACAATACTTACAGCCACTGAAAATGGATATGGAAAGCGTACTAATATAGAAGAATACCCAAAATCAGGAAGAAGTAGTCAAGGAGTAATTTCTATTAGAGTTAATCAGCGAAATGGAAAAGTTGTAAGATCTCTTCAAGTTAAAGAAAATGATGAAATTATGCTAATTACTAATAAGGGAACTCTTGTAAGATTTAAAGTTAATGAAATTTCAATCATAGGAAGAAATACTCAAGGTGTAAGATTAATAAATCTTAGTTCAGGGGAATATCTGGTAGGGATGCAACGTATAGAAGAAATTCAATAATATTAATAATTATTATAACTTTAATATGATTAATAATAGTATTAGATATTATAATTTTGGTGCTGGACCGTCTATGATTCCTTTATCTATTCTGAAAGAAGTTAAAAAAGAATTTTTAAATTGGAAAGGATTAGGAATTTCAATTATAGAAATTGGGCATAAAACTTATGAATATATTAAGTTGATGGAAGAAAATCAAAAAATTTTACGATTAATTTTAAATATTCCAGATAATTATCATATTTTATTTTTAAGTGGAAATGCAAGAACACATTTTGCCATGATACCAATAAATTTTTTATCAGAAAACGAAAAAGCTGGATATTGGATATCTGGATTATGGTCTTTATTAGCTTATAAAGAAGCTTATAAAATAAAAAAAGCTTACTGTATTGCAAATAATAGTAAAACAGGTTTTTTTTATAATTTACCTTATGAAAAATGGAATATTAAAAAAGATACAAAATATTTATATTTTACTAGTAATGAAACTATAAATGGAATACGTTTTTATCCAGATATAAATAAAATTCCATATAAAATACCTTTAATTTCTGATATGACCTCAAGCTTATTAACAGAACCTATTGATATTAAAAATTATGATTTAATTTTTGCAGGAGGTCAAAAAAACATATCTAATTCTGGATTAGTTATTGTTATTTTAAATAAAAAAATCCTTAATATTATCTCAAATAAGTTTATACCGACTATGTTAGATTATAGGATTCATGTTAAAGAAAATTCTATTTATTCCACTCCTCCAATTTTTAATTGTTATTTAGCTTTAAAAACATTTAAATGGATACAAAAACGAGGAGGAATTTCTAATTTATATAGAATTAATAAAAAAAAATCAAAAAAACTTTATGAATTTATAGACTCTTCTGATTTTTATTATTGTAAAATAAAAAAAAATGTTCGTTCTTTAGTCAATATATGTTTTTATTTACGTAATACAAATCTTGAAAAAACTTTTATTGAAGAAGCAAAAAAAAATGGTTTTTTATATATAAAAGGACATTATACGGTTGGAGGTATACGTGTAAGTTTATACAATTCTATGCCATTAAGTGGCGTAAAAAAACTAATTGAATTTATGCAAAAATTTTCTAAACAATATAAAACATAATAAATATTATCAAATTTAAATAATTAAG
This sequence comes from Candidatus Legionella polyplacis, assembly GCF_037013735.1. NCBI lineage: Bacteria > Pseudomonadati > Pseudomonadota > Gammaproteobacteria > Legionellales > Legionellaceae > Legionella > Candidatus Legionella polyplacis. The sequence goes on along the minus strand of NZ_CP135136.1, from coordinate 49,535 downwards.
TACAAAATAATTTTATTAAAAACTTAATTATTAAATTTAGTTTTTTTAATTTTGTAAATTTTATCTTATAAAATACATAAAACAAATATTTTATATATTTAACAAAATGATACCTATTATCACGTTAGATGGACCCAGTAGTACTGGTAAAGGAACTATATGTAATAAATTAGCTAATTATTTGAAATGGAATAAATTAGAAAGTGGAAATTTCTATAGATTTCTAGTCTACTTTGCCAAAAAAAAAAATATTAATTTAGACAATACAAATGAATTAATAAAATTTTCACTTTATACAATAGAAAAAATTCAAAAAAAATCTTACAATTTTTGGAAAATTTTGTTTAAAAATAAAAATATTTTAAATATTATAAAAGAGGAACAATATGCAAAGTATGCTTCTAAATTAGGATCTAATATATTTATCAGAAAAGCTTTAATTAATAGTCAAAGAGCTTTTGCTATTAATCCTGGATTAGTAACAGATGGACGTGATATGGGAACAGTTATTTTCCCCAAAGCAATTTTAAAAATATATTTATATGCTTCTATTGAAGTTAGAAGCTACCGTAGATTTTTACAATTAAAAAATCAAAATAAAAAAGTTAATTTTTACAAAATATTTTATGATTTAAAAATACGTGATCTAAGAGATACTTACAGATTATTTTCACCAATGAAACCAGCAAAAGATGCAATATTAATTGATACAACAGAACTAACTGTTGTACAAGTATTTAAAAATATATTAAAATTAATTAATAACATTAAATTACATGATTATTTTTTTTAAAAAATAATTATTTTACTAAAGGTTTAATATAATATGGAAGAAACTTTTAAAGAATTATTTGAAAAATGTATAAATAAAATAAAATTTTCTCCTGGATCAATTATTCCTGCTAAAGTTATTAATATTAACAATAATTATGTTACATTAAATGCTGGTTTAAAATCTGAAGGAATTATTTCGATAGAAGAATTTAAAGATAAAGAAGGAAAATTAGAAATAAATATAGGAGATACTGTTGAAGTATCATTAGATTCAATAGAAGACGGATATGGAGAAACTCTATTATCTAGAGAAAAAGCAAAAAGAAAAAGAGATTGGGAAAAACTATCTACATGTTACGAAAAAAATGAAAATGTAATTGGTTTAATATCCAATAAAGTAAAAGGTGGTTTTACCGTGGAAATTGGTAATATAAAAGCATTTTTACCTGGATCTTTAGTAGATATAAGACCAATTCGTGATTCTTCTCATCTAGAAGGAACAGAAGTTAAGTTCAAAGTTATAAAAATGGATTTTAAACGTAATAATATTGTTGTTTCTAGAAAAGCAGTAATAGAAGAAGAAAATAATATTGATAAAAAAGTTTTTCTCAATTCCTTACATGAAGGTCAAATATTAAATGGAGTAGTTAAAAATCTAACTGATTATGGAGCATTTATTGATTTAGGTGGAATTGATGGTTTACTCCATATAACAGATATATCTTGGAAACGTATTAAAAGTCCTAATGAATTATTAACTATAGGGCAAGAGATTAAAGTAATAATATTACATTTCGATAATAAAAAAAATAGAGTTTCTTTAGGAATGAAACAATTAACAAAAGATCCATGGATAAATTTAATTAATCGTTATCCAATTGGGAAAAAAGTCCAAGGAAAAGTAACGAATATAACTGATTATGGTTGTTTCGTAGAAATTGAAGAAGGAATAGAAGGATTAGTACATATGTCAGAAATGGATTGGACCAATAAAAATATACATCCAAATAAAATATTATCTTTGGGTGATAATATAAATATTATGATATTAGAAATTGATCAAAAAAGAAGAAGAATTTCATTAGGAATGAAACAATGTACAAAAAATCCTTGGAAAGAATTTTCTAAATCTAATAAAAAAGGTGATAAAGTAAGTGGAAAAATTCGTTCTATTACCGAATTTGGTATATTTGTTGGATTACAAGGAGGAATAGATGGTCTAATTCATTTATCTGATATTACTTCAAATACTGATGTCGAAGAAGAAATAAAAAAATTTAAAAAAGGTCAAAACATTGAAGCATTAATTTTGTCAATTGATATTGATCGTGAAAGAATTTCATTAGGATTAAAACAATTAACCAATAATTGTTTTTCAAAATACATAGAAGAACATCCTAAAGGGTGTATAGTTAGTGGAAAATTATTGGATATAAATGACAAAAAAATACTGATTAAATTAACTGATAATGTTAGAGGTATTGTTGATACATCAGATTTTATTGATTTATATAAAGATTTAAATATTGAAAATTTAATAAAAAATAAAAATGAATTTTTAAAAAAAATTCAAAAACTAGAATTACAAATTATAAATTTTGATAAAAAAAACCTTTATGTAATACTTTCTACAAAAATAGATAAAAAAAATCATCATAAAAAAATAGAATCTACAAAGAAATATTCATGTAATTCTAATGTTTCTCCTGTAACCTTAGGAGATTTAATAAAAGAAAAATTATATATAAAAAATAATAATAAAAAACAAGATTAAAAAATCTTAATTAACACTTATATATTATTAATTAAATAAAAATTTTTAATTATTAAAGTTTTTTATTTTTTTTAAAATATTTATTTAATTAACGTTAAAATATGTTAGAAAAAAAATTGTATGAACTAAATAAAAAAATTTCTTCATGTACAAATTGTTTATTACATAAAACCCGTTTTAAAACAGTATTTTATAGAGGTAATATTAAAGCAAAATTAATGATAATAGGAGAAGCACCAGGATATTATGAAGACAAAAAAGGAATACCATTTATAGGTAAATCTGGACAATTATTGGATAAAATCCTATTTAACATTGGATTAAAGAATATATATATAACTAATGTTATAAAATGTAGACCTCCTAATAATAGAGAACCTACATTTGAAGAATTAATAAAATGTAGTTCTTATTTAGAAGAACAAATTAAATTAATAAATCCTATATTTATGGTAGCATTAGGAAGAATTTCCGGAAAATTTTTACTCAAACAAACATCAATAGTTTTAAATAGAAATAGAAATAAAATTTTTTTTTATAAAAAAATTCCTTTTATGATTACTTACCATCCATCTTATTTATTACGACATCCTAGTAATATAAAATTCTTTTATAGTGATTTTTATCATGTCAAATCTTATTTAAAGAAATATAAATATTAATTTTATTAATTTGAATAATATAACAAATGGAAAAATTTTTTAACTATTTAAGATTAATGAGATTTCAGTATCCTACAGGATTTTTTTTACTTTGGTGGCCAGTATTATGGTCTTTATGGATTGCAAATAAAGGAAATCCAAAAAATATACTGATATTAATTTTATTTATAGAAACAATTATAATACGTTCTGTAGGATGTGTTATAAATGATATCATTGATAAAGAAATTGATTTAAAAACGTATCGTACACGAAATAGAATATTGGCATCTAATAAAATTCACACAAGAGAAGCTTTAATTTTAGTATGTATTTTATTATTAATATCTTTTTTTATTCTTTTAATTTTTTTAAAAAACTGTCTGTATTATGCATTAATATCATTAATACTCATAATTATATATCCATTCTGTAAACGATTTATAAATTTTCCACAAATAATCCTAGGGTTAACTTTTTCAATGAGTATACCAATAACTTTTGTTGCATCAAAAGTGTCAATTCTTAATATTCAAGTATTAATATTATTTATATTAACATTCTTATGGATTATATCTTGTGATATACAATATGCATTATCTGACTATGAAGATGATGTACTTAACAATACAAAATCGATCACAATTTTGTTAAAAAAAAATTATAAAATATATATAATTTTTGTTCAAATTATATTTCACACCATGTGGTTATTATTTTTAAAAAAAATAACATATACATCTATTTTTTTATTATTTTGGAGTATTTCTACTTATATTTTGATATATCAAAAAAAGCTTCTTAACCATAAAGACAAAAAATCTTGTTTAAAAACTTTTTCATTAAATTCTTGGTATGGATTTTTTATATGGTTGTCCTTTTATTTAAATAAATTTACTTAAAAATAATCAATAGATTTCTTTTCAAAAATCTCAGATGAAGCCATAATTGTTTCTGACAGTGTAGGATGAGGATGTATAGTTAAAGATATATCAGAGACATCACATCCCATTTCAATAGCTAATGTTATTTCTGAAATTAATTCTTCTGAATTATATCCTATAATTCCTCCTCCTAAAATACGATTAGTTTTAGTACAAAATATTAATTTTGTTAATCCTTCTGTTTTATTAAGAGTTAATGCTCTTCCATTAACTTTCCATGGAAAGTTAGCAACTTCATAAGAAATATTTTCTTTCTTTGCCTGTTTTTCAGTTAATCCAACCCATGAAATTTCTGGATTAGTATATGCAACACTTGGAATACAATATGGATCAAAATAATGCTTAAGACCTGAAATAACCTCTGCAGCAATTTTTCCCTCAGCAATTGCTTTATGCGCAAGCATTGGCTTTCCAACAACATCTCCTATAGCAAAAATATTAGAAACATTAGTTCTCATTTGGTTATCTGTTATGATAAATCCATCATCATCTGTTTGAATATTAATCTTTTCAATTTTTAAAGTATTAGTATTAGGCTTTCTTCCAACAGCAATTAATATTTGATCAAAATATAAAATATTTTCTTCGTTAGAAGTTTTGTTTTGTAAAAAAACACATATACCTTCTTTTTTGGGTTCTATAGAGATTATATTAGAATTTAATATAAATTTTATTTTTCTATTTTTTACCATATCATTCTGTAAAATAGATGACAAATCAACATCAGACTCCGGAATTATACAATTTGAACAATCAACAATTGTTACTTCAACTCCGAAAGATGAATAAATAGTCGCCATTTCTAAACCAATAACTCCTCCTCCCACAATAAGTAAATTTCCACATATGTTAGGCAAATTCAAGGATTGCGTTGAATTAAATATGCGAGAATCTTTAGGAATATTAGATAAATTTAATGGATAACTTCCTGTTGCGATAACTGCATATTGAAATTCAATAGCTACATTTTCATTATTATATTTATTTTGAACAATTATATTATTAGGTGTAACAAATTCTGCTAATCCATTAAATATCTGGATATTTCTTTTTTTTGCTAAAGATTTTATTCCATTTCTCAATTTATTTATGACATCATTTTTATGAGACAAAATTTGTTCTATATTTATTTTGGGTTTTTCAAAAACAATTCCCATTTTTCTTGTGTTATTTGCTTGAAAAATAATATTAGATATATTTAATAATATTTTTGATGGAATACAACCAACATTTAAACAAGTACCTCCCAAATCAGAAAATTTTTCTACTAAAATAACTTTTTTACCAAGATCTGCTGATCTAAATGCAGAAGTATAACCACCAGGCCCTCCACCAATAACTACCACTTCTGTATTAACTACATTCATTTTATTCCTCTTATAAACTATTTTATTATTTTAATTTAAAATCACAACAATATATTTCTTATATCTTTTAAAGATTTTATTATAAAATTAGAAAATTTTGCTGCCTCTACACCATCAATTACTCTATGATCATAAGAAAAAGATAATGGTAACATTAATTTTGGAACTAAAACACCATTTTCGTAAATAGGTATTAATTGTGCTTTAGATATTCCCAATATAGCTACCTCAGGACTATTAATAATAGGAGTAAAAAATCCTTCACTTTCAATTCCTAAATTAGAAACAGTAAAACACCCACCTTCCATATCTTTTGGTAACAATTTTTTACTATGTGCCTTTTTACTCAAGTTATTTATTTTTAATGCTATTTCTGTAATAGAAAGTTTATTTACATTTTTAATTACAGGAACTACCAATCCATTTTTAGTATTAATTACTATACCAATATTATAATAATATTTATATATTATTTTTTTATCTACATTATTAAATGAACTGTTAAATTGTGGATAAATTTTTAAAGCTATTGAAAGAATTTTGATTACAAAAGAAAGAATGGTAATTCTTTTTGACACTGTTTCTTCAACATTAATATACTTATTTTTTCTAAAAAAATCTAATTCAGTAACATCAGCTTTTTCAAAATGGGTAACATGAGGAATATTTTTCCAAGATTCATTTAATTTATTTCCAGATAGTTGTTTAATTTTATTTAAACTTTTTATTTCTAATTTTCCAAATTTATCAAAGGTTATATTTCTAGAATTTTTATCAGAAGAAAAATTATTTTTGTTTATTAATAAACTATGTGTTTTAAACATATCCAAATAATTATCAATATCTTTCTTTATAATTCTTCTTTTTCTTCCAGTTCCTTTTATTTTTTTTAAATCAATATTTAATTTCCTAGCAATTCGCCTAATATAAGGAGTAGCAAAAATAGTATTATTATAAAATGAATTAAAGTATTTTTTATGATTATAAATAATTTTTTCTGATACAAAATTTTCAGATTTTTTATCAGAAAATCTTATTTTATTGATAACAGATTCATCTATTTGTTCATTTTTTAAAGAATCTTTGATTATTTGCACTGAAAGTATTAATAACAATGAATTTTTTGATATTTGATCTCCAATATTAACTAAAATTTTTTTTACAACTCCAGAATATGGAGAAGGAATTTCTATAATAGTCTTATCACTTTCTACAGAAAGTAAAGTTTGTTCTTTAACTATATTTTGACCGATTGATACCATGATTTCATTAACATTTAATGTTCTTGATCCTTTAACATCAGGCATATACACTTTTATATCTTTGTTTTCTGATATTATCTTTTCGTCAAAAAAATTCTTTTTATAAAGCATTTGTATTATACTTATTAATAGTTATAACTATCTTTTATAGTTATTAATTTAATAATCAAAATTTATTTTTTATATAATTAGCAATTATTGAATAATATTATTTTATATTATATATAAAAATTATATTTAATGTAATATTAATATAATTTTTAATCTAAACTTATTTAAGTTTAATTTAAAACAGAATTTTTTTAAAATTATTTAATAAATAAGTATTAACTGCAAATTAATATATAACATTAATTTTTATTAGCCAAAAAATGGATTTGTTTTATGTATATCTATTTTATACATATATATAGCTTTTTCTATTTCAGATGAATCTACAATTTTATCTTTATTTAAAGCACTTAATGCTGATAAAACTATAAATTTTGAATTTATTTCAAAAAAATAACGTAAATTTACACGAGTATCACTACGACCATATCCATCTGTGCCTAATGAAACAAATGTTTTAGAAATAAATTTACTAATTTGATCAGCATATATATGCATATAATCAGTAACTGCAACTATAGGTCCTTTTCTATTGCTTAATTTTTTTTCAATAAATGTTAATTTAGGTTTTTTTAATTTTGGATTTAAACGATTAAAACGTTCAATTAATAAACCATCTTTTCTTAATTCATTAAAGCTAGTTACACTCCATAAATCAGAAGTTATTAAAAAATCATTTTTTAACAATATAGATGCATTTATAACCTCTTGCATTATAGATCCACTACCTAAAAGTTGAACATGTCTTTCATCATTAGGAATAGATTCTTTTAACAAATACATTCCCTTGATAATATCATCTTGAACTCCAATTGGCATAGAAGGATGTGTATAAGATTCATTCATAATTGTTATGTAATAAAAAACATCTTCCTGATTTTCATACATACGAAATAATCCATTCTGAATAATCACAGCTAATTCATAAGAATATGCAGGATTATAAGAAATACAATTTGGAATTGTAGAAAATAAAACATGACTATGACCGTCTTGATGCTGCAAACCTTCACCAGCTAACGTTGTTTTTCCTGAAGTTCCTCCAATAAGAAAACCACGAGATCTCATATCACCAGCAGCCCATATTAGATCGCCAATTCTCTGAAATCCAAACATAGAATAATATATATAAAAAGGAATCATAGGTAACTTATTAGAGCTATATGAAGTAGCAGCTGCTATCCAAGAACAAAATGCTCCTGCTTCATTAATACCTTCTTCTAATATTTGACCATTTTGTGTTTCTTTATAAAAAATTACTTGTTTTTTGTCAATAGAATCATATAATTGCCCACAATATGAATAAATACCAATTTTTTTGAATAATCCTTCTATACCAAATGTACGACATTCATCTGGTATAATTGGAACAATATGATTATTTATCGATTTATCATTTAGTAGTGCAAATAAAATTTTTAAAAATGTTAGAGTAGTAGAAAATTTATTTTCATTTGATCCAGAAATTAATGATGAAAAAAATGATAAATTTGGAATTTTTAATTTACAAGATACATTATTTCTATATGGTAAATAACCACCTAAAGCATTACGTTGTTTTTTTAAAAAAGTGATTTCAGGACTATCATCATCTGGTCGATAAAAAGATAATTTTTTCAGTTGTTTATCAGTAATCGGTATATTAAAACGTTTTTTAAATATTTTTAACTGATCTATAGAAATTTCTTTCTGTTGATGAGCTATATTTTGACTTTCAATACCTAGTCCAATCCCATATCCCTTAACTGTTTTAGCTAATATTACTGTAGGTGATCCTTTATGATTAACTGCTTCAAAATATGCAGCATAAACTTTTTGTTTGTCATGCCCACCACGATTTAAACATTCAATATCGTAATCAGACATATGTTCAACCATTTTTAATAATCCTAAATATTTACCAAAAAAATGTTTACGAATATAACTTCCACTATTAGCTTTATAGTTTTGGTAATCTCCATCCAAACATTCTTCCATTCTTCTTTGTAACAATCCTTCTTTATCAGAATTGATTAAATCATCCCATTTACTTCCCCAAATTACTTTTATTACATTCCATCCAAATCCATGAAATATACTTTCTAATTCTTGGATAATCTTTCCATTTCCTCTAACTAATCCATCTAATCGTTGTAAATTACAATTGATTACAAAAATTAAATTATCTAATTTTTCACGAGAAGCTATAGATAATGCTCCAATTGATTCTGGCTCGTCCATTTCTCCATCACCCAAAAATGCCCAAACTTTTCGATTTTCACTATCTTTTAATAACCCTCTATTCTTTAAATATTTTAAAAATCTAGCTTGATAAATAGCTTGAATACTGCTTAATCCCATAGAAACAGTAGGAAATTGCCAAAAATTAGGCATTAACCAAGGATGAGGATATGAAGATAATCCATTAGAATTAATTTCTTGTCTAAAATTATTTAATTGATATTCAGATAATCTACCTTCTAAATAAGCTCTAGCATAAATTCCAGGAGCAGAATGTCCTTGTATATATAATAGATCTCCACCACAACTGTTAGAATTTGGTCCTTTAAAAAAATAGTTAAACCCAACTTCATATAAAGTTAATGCAGATGCATATGAAGAAATATGTCCACCCAATTCTGGAAATTTTTTTGACACACGTAACACCATTATTAATGCGTTCCATCTAATTAAAGCATTAATACGTTCTTGCATTCCATAATCTTCTGGCATTATTTTTTCTTTATCAAAAGGTATCGTATTTTTATATGGGGTATTAAATATTGATTTAATATTAATCCCTTGAAATTTTGCTTCTTTTAATAATTTTCGTAAAATAAATTTAGCACGTTTATTTCCGTCATTGATTAAAATATTTCGTAAAGCCTCTATCCATTCATTAGTTTCTTCTGGATCAATATCATTTGTGTAAATATTTTTCATATACTTTTAACCATTATATGTGATAAATATTATCAATATTTTAAAAAAATATTATTTGTTTTAATTTTTTAAAATTAATATTTATTAATTAATAAATTATATAATTTATAAAAAAAATTAAAAGTTTTTATAAAAATTTTTAACTATCAAAATTTTTAAATAAAAACTAAAACTGGTAGTTTTATACTAATAATTCAAATTAAAATATTTTATTTTAAAATAAGAATATAAAAATGAAAATAATTTATAAATTATTTTCATTTGATTAATTGTTAATTTATAATAACAATTTAGAAATTGGAGTTTTAAAATAAATGAAAAATAAACAATCTAATAAAAAGAAATTGATAATTATCATTCCTAAATCTTTACGATCATCAATAACTTTTTACATAATTTGGGGATTAAGCTGTATATTTTACTTTTATGAGTCTTTATTACAAGTAGCTCCAAGTGTTATGACAAATGAATTAACACATGATTTTTTAATTAATGGAAATACATTAGGAATATTATCTGGAATTTACTTTTATTCTTATGCTTTTATGCAATTACCTATAGGATTATTAATGGACTATTTTATGCCACAATATCTTTTGATACTTGCATCTATTTTTTGCTCTTCAAGTGCAATTATATTTAGTATTACAAATAATTTTATTATGGCTTGTATATCCAGATTAATTCTGGGATGTAGTTCTGCTTTTGCAATAATTGGATCAATGAAATTAATTAATCACTATTTTTCTTCTAAATATTTTTCTTTTTTAACTGGAATTATGGTTACATTTGGGATGTTAGGATCAATTATTGGAGAAGCTCCTTTATCTATACTTATTAAATATTATGGATGGAGAAAAAGTATTTTTTTTATTGGAATTTTTGGATTAATACTACCATTTTTAATGACTATTTTTTTGAATGGAAAAACAAAAAAGAATAATTTATCTGAAGATACTAAATCATTAATTAATAAAAATATTATAAAAAATATATATACAATGTTAAAAAATCCTCAACTTTGGTTAATTGCTTTATACGGTGGTTTTATGTATATGCCAACTCCAATTTTCTGTGGATTATGGGGAGTTCCATTTCTTATGGAAAAAATCAATTTGAATAAAACCATTGCAGCAAATTATGTATCTTTAATTTTTGTAGGATGGGCAATAGGTAGCCCACTATGGGGGTTATATTCTAACTGGATTAAAAAATGTAAACCAGTAATGTATATAAGTAGTTTTGGAGCATTATTTACTAATTCTTTATTTATTTATTGCAATATCCATTTACATTGGATATTGCAATTATTATTATTTAGTTTTGGTTTTTTTTCTTCAGGTTTTTTTTCTTCATTTACTTTAGGAAAAACACTTTATAGCAAAAAAAATTTTGCAACTGGGTTAAGCTTTATAAACACAATAAATATGTTAGGAATTGCTTTAATTCAACCTATCATTGGTTTAATTTTAGATAAAATATGTTATAAACATAATATTATTTATAATAATATTATTATATATCCTATAAAAGCTTATTATATAGCGCTAACACTACTACCCATTAGTATAATAATTTCTTTAATAATTCTTACTAAGATAAAAGAAAATTATTAATTGTTTATAGATATATTAAGTACAATATACAATAAAAATTATTATGATAAAAACACTCTATATCAAAACATATGGTTGCCAAATGAATCAATATGACTCGGATAAAATATTTGAAATACTATATAAATCTCATAAAATTACATTAGTAAAAAATATTTTAAAAGCAGACATTATAATATTAAATACCTGCTCTGTAAGAGAAAAACCTCAAGAAAAAATATTTTCTGAGTTAGGAAAACTAAATAAAATACAAAAAAAAAAATCTAACACTATAATAGGTATTGGAGGATGTTTATCTGTTCAAGAAGGAATAAATTTAATAAAACGTGCTCCATGTATTAATATTATTTTCGGTCCACAAACAATCCATAAATTACCAAATTTATTAGATAAATATCTAAATACCAAAAAAACTGTTATAGATATCAATTTTTCGGAGACAGAAAAATTTAAATATCTTCCTAAATCTAAACATAAAAATCCTACTGCTTTAATTCCAATTATGGAAGGATGTAATAAATATTGTAGTTATTGTATTGTTCCATATACTAGAGGAGAAGAAATACACCGTTCTTTTGACGAAATTTTAAAGGAATGTTATGAACTATCATTAAACGGAATTAAAGAAATTATTTTACTAGGACAAAACGTTAATAGTTATAAAGGTGTAACAAAAAATGGAAATAACGCTGATTTAGCATTACTTATTAAGTATATAGCGTCAATTGATAAAATTGGTAGAATTCGTTTTTTAACATCACATCCATTAGAATTTTCTCATACATTAATCAATGTCTATCAATATACTAATAAATTAGTTAGCCATATTCATTTACCTGTACAAAGTGGATCAGATAAAATATTGAAATTAATGAAAAGAGATTATTCTATAAAAGAATTTAAAAAAATTATAAAAAAAATTAAAAAAATAAGATCTAAAATTAGAATATCAACTGATATTATTGTAGGATTTCCAGGTGAATCAGATGAAGATTTTCAAAAAACTATTGACCTAGTAAAAGAAATAAAATTTGATACTTCATTTTATTTTATTTTTAGTCCTAGACCAGGAACAATCGCTTCTGAATTTCAAGATAATATTTCAATAAAAACCAAAAAACAAAGACTAAAAACATTACAAAATTTACTTTTACATTATTCTAACAAATATAGTCAATCCTTAGTCAATACCATACAAATCATTTTAGTTACAAATATATCTAAAAAAAATTCTCAACAATTATGTGGAAGAACAGAATGCAATAGAATAGTGAATTTTGATGGACCTATAACTTTAATCGGACATTTTGTTAAAGTATATATAACAGAGTCTCTACCAAATTCTTTAAGAGGACGATTTTTAAAAATATGTAATATTTAATTATTATTTTTTATATGAATTTTCAAAAAAACATATTAAAAAAAATTATAATTCCAAAAAAATATTCTGGTAAGAGAATTGATATTACATTATCTTATATGTTTCCAAATTATTCTAGATCTCAACTAAACTATTTTTTAAAAAAAGGAGAAATTACAATAAATAATTGCAATTCAAAACCAAGTTATAAAGTTTTAGGAGGAGAAATTGTATATATAAAATTAAATAATATAAACAAAGATATAAATGATATTCATCCAGAAAATATAGCATTAAATATTATTTATGAAGACAATGAAATATTGATTATTAATAAACCTAACAATCTTGTTGTACATCCAGGTGCTGGAAACAAAAAACATACACTATTAAATGCACTTCTGTATTACAATAAAAATTTTCAATTATTACCAAGATTTGGTTTATTAAATCGATTAGATAAAAATACTACGGGATTAATAATTATTGCTAAAAAAATAAAATCTTATTTTCATTTGTTAAACCAAATGAAAAATCATAATATAAAAAAATATTATCTTGCATTAGTACATGGAACATTATTATCCAATGGAATAATCAATACTTTTTATGGAAGAAATCCTAAAAATCGTTTAAAAATGTCTGTACTAAATAATGGAAAAATTGCAACTACATTATTTTCTGTTCAAAAAAAATACCGTTATTTAACTTTAGTTAAAATTAAACTTATAACTGGAAGGACTCATCAAATTAGAGTTCATATGTCATATATTAATCATCCTATTATAGGTGACCAATTATATGGAAAAAAAATATGTTTCTCTAAAAAAATTAATCAAAAATTAATGAATGTCTTAAAAAATTTTAAAAGACAAGCCTTACATGCTTATAAATTATCATTCATTCATCCAAGTACACAAAAAATACTAAAATTCATATCACCACTGCCAGAAGATTTTAAATTTATTTTATCTGAATTAAATAAAGATATTATTTTAAAATAAAATTAATATATATTAATATTAATAGATAAAACTCATTATTAATAAAATATATTATGTATTTAAAAATACATGCCAAAAATTTAAAATACTTATTTTTTAAATTAAATTTTCAGAATAAAATATGCATATATTTAATATTTTTTTAAAAAAAACGTTATTAATATTATTAATATTTTTTAAAACATTTGTTTCATTATCATTTGCAACAAATAATATCTTACTAAATAAAGAAAATAATATATTTACTTTATCTACAATTTTAAAACAAGCAATGCCTTCTATTGTTAACATAATAGCTGTACAAAAAAATACCAATAATATTTACCTTTTAAATGAAAAAAAAACTAATAACCTTCAAAAAAAAAGTTCTTTTTACAAAAAACAAAAAATTCAAAACATTGGATCAGGTGTTATACTAGATTCAAAAAATGGTTTAGTTATTACAAATAATCATGTTATTAGCAATGCTAGTTTAATTTTAATTACGTTAAATAACGGAAAAAAAATAAATGCTAAGTTAATAGGTAGTGACTCAGAAACAGATATTGCAATTTTAAAAATTAATATTAAAAATCTTCCAAAAATTTCTATTGGTGATTCTGATAAAGCAGAAGTTGGCGATTTTGTTGTAGCTATTGGAAATCCATTTGGATTAAACGATTCAGGAAATAATCAAACAGTAACATTTGGAATTATTAGTGCTACTAAAAGAAATAATCTTAACATAGAAAAAATAGAAAATTTTATTCAAACAGATGCTGCAATTAATCCAGGAAATTCTGGTGGGGCTTTACTAAATATGAAAGGGGAATTAATAGGAATTAATACAGCTATTATTTCTCCTCATGGAGGTAACGTAGGAATAGGATTTGCTATACCAATTAATATGGCGAAAAAAATTGCCAGACAATTAATTAAATATGGTTTTATTCATAGAGGATTATTAGGAATTATTATGCAAAATCTTACTCCAGAATTAGCTAAAGCAATGGGTTATTCAGAAAATCTTCATGGAGTTATTATTACAAAAGTTGAAAAAGAATCTTCTGCTGAAAAATCTGGATTAAAACCTAAAGATATTATTTTACAAATAAATGAAACAATTGTTGACAAAATTGAACAAATTAAATTTATTATGGGATTATTAAGAGTTGGGGAACTGATACATCTAAAAATATTAAGAAATGGAAAAAAAATTTATTTAAAAAGTATCATTATGGATTCCAAAAAATATATAAATAAGTTACAATTAAAAAATCCTTTTTTATATGGATTAGCTTTAAAAAATTATGAAGAATATTCTTCATCATATGAACATATTATTGGAGTTCAAATTATCAATGTATCAAAAAATAGTATTGGATGGAAATCAGGATTGCAACCTAATGATATTATCATTTCAGCAAATAATAAAACAATACTAAATATGAACACTTTAAATTCTATATCAAAAAAAACAAAATCTAAATTAATATTACAAATACTAAGAGAGAAGAAAGTATTATACATTGTATTAACATCAAAATAATTATCAATATAAACTGAATTTTTTATAACATTTTGATAATTTTAATATTTTCATATATAAAAGGCTATGTAGCTCAGTCGGTAAAGAGCATGGCACTCATAACGCCAAGGTCAGTGGTTCAAATCCACTCATAGCCATAAATAAAATATGAATAATATATTATTTTATATAAATAAAATTATAGATTTCTTTTGTTAAAAACGCTTTCAGCGTTATAACTAGAACGAACTAATGGACCTGATTCTACTTTAAAAAAACCTTTATCTAATCCAATTTTTTTAAATTGATTAAATTCTTCAGGTTTAATATAACGTACAACTGGCAAATGATTTTTTGTTGGTTGCAAATATTGACCTAACGTTAATAAATCAACATTTTTCTTGCGTAAATCATTCATAGTTTCAATAACTTCTTCATAATTCTCACCAAGTCCTAACATTATACTAGATTTTGTTAAAATATTTGAATTGTATTTTTTAGCATAACTTAAAGCATTTAATGTATTAGTATAACTTGATCTATTATCTCTAACAATTTTAGTTAAACGCTTTACTGTTTCTATATTTTGTGAAAAAACATGAATACCACTGTTAACTAATATCTTTATATTTTTCATTGATTTACTAAAATCTGGTGATAAAACTTCTATTTTTATTTCAGGAGAATATATTTTTATAAATTTTATAGTTCTAATAAAATGTTTTAAGCCACCATCTCTTAGATCATCACGATTAACTGATGTTAATACTATATATTTCATATTTAAAAACGATATTACTTTAGCTACATTACGTGGCTCAAAAATATCTATAATTTTTCTTGGATTACCAGTATCTATAGAACAAAATGAACATGAACGAGTACATACAGATCCCATTAGCATAATAGTCATTGTACCATTAGACCAGCATTCATTAATGTTTGGACATTTTGCTTCTTCACATACAGTATTTAATTTATATTTCGATAAATAATTTTTTATTTTATAAAATAAAGTACTATTAACTTGTTTAATTCTTATCCAATACGGTTTTGGTAAAAATTTCAATTTTTTAGAATTATTTTCTTTAACACCATCCTTAATAGCACTTATTCCATTAAATGTTAAATATTTTTTTCCACTTTTAATATTCATAACATAAATTGAAATAAAACTTTTTAAAAAAATATTATATTTTTTCTCTAAAAATAATTCTACCTTTTGTTAAATCATATGGTGTAAGCTCAATTTTTACTTTATCTCCAGTCAAAATACGAATATAATTTTTTCTCATTCTTCCAGAAATATGGGCAATAATAATATGCCCGTTTTCTAATTTTACTCTAAACATAGTATTTGGCAAAGTATCTATAACTATTCCAGACATTTCAATATGATCTTCTTTTGACATAAATATTTATTTTCCATTATAAAAAATTTTATTTTTATTAAATAAAAATATATTAACTATATTAAAAAAATAATTTTAACTAACTTCCAGAAACCATCATTTCTTCAATTAATATTGAACCGCACTGTACATTAGAATTTTTATTAATATCATCACATACTGCTATTATAGATTTATACATATCTAATAAATTACCAGCAATCGTTATACCATCAATTGGAAATGTAATTTCACCTTTTTCTACCCAAAAACCAAATACACCCTGAGAATAATTTCCAGTTAAAATATTTATACCATTCCCCATCAATTCTGTAATTAATATTCCAAAATTTACTATTGACAACAAATTTTTCATTTTTTGTACATTTGGAACAACAATTAAATTATGAACTCCACCTTTGTTTCCTGTTGTTTTTAATCCAAGTTTTCTTGCATCATAACTACCTAATGCATATTGTTTTAATATACCATTTTCAACAAATACATTTTTTCTAGTATAAACTCCTTCACAATCAAATGGAGCACTTCCCAATCCTTTCATAATATAAGGATCTTCATAAATCTTAAAATATTTAGGAAAAATTTGTTTCCCAATAGAATCAATTAAAAATGAATTTTTACTATATATATTACTTCCGCTAATAGCGTAAATAAAACTTAATAATATTTCTTTAGAAACACGAGAAGAAAAAATAATTGGTAATCTCTGTGTTTTTATTTTTTTAGAACCTAATCTACTTATAGTATTTCTAATTGCTTTTTTAGTTAAATTTTTAAATGAAATAAGATCTAAATAATCCCTAGCTATACTATAATCATAATCTCTATGCATATTATTATTTTTCTGATCTTCTGCAATAAATGAACATCCTATACTATGACAGGTACTTTTAAAAATACCTGATCTATTATTTGTAGAAACAAAACTCTTATAATAAATATTATTAGATAAATAAAATCCGTCTGAATTTTTAATTCGCTTATCTAAATTAAGTGCTTGAGATTCATAATCTATAATTTTATTTGTCATGTCATTTAATGATATTATCCAAGGATGATATAGATTCAAATCTGGATATTCATTTTTCATCAACTCTTTATTTGGTAATTTATTACAATAATCTTCGTCACTTATCTTAGCTATATCAATTGCTTTTTTAATTAAACAATCAATATTATCAAAAGAAATATTTGTACAATCTACCTCACTTTTTTTATATCCATAAAAAATAATAACCTTTATCTTTATTTTTTTGTTAAAAAAAATTGATTCTAATTTTCTCATACGAACATTAATTAAAAAACCTAGATTATAACATGTAAAAACCATAGCATCTGTAGCTCCATTAAATAATGCTTTATCTAAAACATAATTCATTAATTTAAACGAATTATTTATTGAATTATCAATAATTTTATTTTTTAACAAATTTGAAAATATCTTCATATTTTATCTAATTAAAATTTTAAACTATTGTTTAGTTTGACATATATAATAATTAATGTAAATTAAATTTAAGACACTTTCTAAAAATAAATAATAACATAAACCATGTATTAATATTGTAATTAATATATCCATCATTTAAAATAATAATAACCACTTAAATTAGTATTATACAAGTACATAATTTAATTTATGAATTACTTAGAATTTAACATTAAAATATATAAACATGCTAGCTAATTTTAGCTTTAAAATTTTTATATTTTAAATATACATAAAATTATTATTAATTTAAAAGTTAATTTATGACTATAACAATTAATTTATAGATTAATCTCTATATATACTTAAATATAAGTTCTTTAATTACATTAATAAATTTATTAAAAATCAGAAAACACAACATTAATTTTATAACAATATACAACAATGCAATAATATAATTTTAATTAATATACTACTTATAAATAAACATATAACAATATTTTATGTACTTTACATAGGAGAAAAGATGTTAAAAGAAACTTCTTTGGATTTTAATCTAAACCATAAAAAAACATTGTCAATCCCAGAAAAAATAGAGAATATTATAAATAATTTACCCAAAAATCTAGACAATATTAATTATGATTTAATTAAAAAAGAAACATTACGAAACTTACATAAAAAAGCAACAATAGAAGATATTTACACTGTACTTATCATGGTTTCTAAAACTTTAATTGAAAAAGAACCTAATTATACTTATGTTTGTTCTAGATTGTTATTAAATAAACTTTACAACGAAGCTCTTGATGAACTGAATTTAAAAAATGAATTTTTTTTCAATCAAAATAAATTAAATTATATCAATTATTTTTATAAATATTTAAAAAAAGGAATAATACAAGGTGTTCTAGACCCAAAATTAAGTGATTTTAATTTAGAAAAAATAAGTAAGGCACTATCTCCAAACAAAGATAAAAAATTTACCTATATAAGTTTAAAAACTTTATATGATCGTTATTTATTACATGATCAAGAAATACGATATGAATTACCTCAAGCCTTCTTTATGCGAATTGCTATGGGACTATCTATTCATGAAACTAAAAAAAATGAAAAAGCTATAGATTTTTATAATATATTATCCTCATTTGATTATATGCCTTCCACACCAACTCTTTTTAATTCAGGCACTACAAGACCACAACTTTCAAGTTGTTACTTAACATCAATCTCTGATAATTTAGAAGATATTTTTAATTCTATAAAAGATAATGCATTGCTTTCTAAATTTGCAGGAGGAATAGGAAACGATTGGACTTCAGTTAGAGCGATGGGATCTCATATAAAAGGAACTAATGGAGTTTCTTTAGGGATAATACCATTTTTAAATGTAGCAAATGCAACTGCTATTGCTGTAAATCAAGGGGGAAAACGAAAAGGAGCAGTTTGTGCATATCTAGAATGTTGGCATCTTGATGTTGAAGAATTTATAGAATTGAGAAAAAACACAGGAGATGATAGAAGGCGTACTCATGATATGAATACTGCTTTATGGATACCCGATCTTTTTATGAAAAGAGTTTATGAAAAAGGAAAATGGACTCTTTTTTCTCCAAATAAAGTTCCAGATTTACACGAAAAATATGGCATAATTTTCGAAAATACATACATTGAATATGAAAAAAAAGCTAAAGAAAAACTCATAAAAGAAACCAAAACAGTATATGCAATTGATTTATGGAGAAAAATACTTTCTATGTTATTTGAAACTGGTCATCCATGGATAACGTTTAAAGATACATGTAACCTAAGATCCCCACAACAACATTGTGGAGTAATTCATAGTTCTAATCTTTGTACAGAAATTACATTAAATACATCTTATGATGAAATTGCAGTTTGTAATTTAGGAAGTATTAATTTATCCAATCATATTATAGATAAAGAACTAAATATTGATAAATTAAAAAATACAATAAATATTGCAATACGTATGCTTGATAACGTTATTGATATTAATTATTATGCCATTCTGAAAGCTCGTAACACTAATATAAGACATAGACCTATTGGTCTAGGAGTAATGGGGTTTCAAGATACTCTTTATAAACTTAATATAAATTATGCATCTAAAGAAGCTATAGAATTTTCAGATAATTCTATGGAGCTGATTAGTTATTATGCAATTGAAGCCTCATGTAATTTAGCAAAAGAACGAGGGTGTTACTCTAGTTATAAAGGATCTTTATGGAGTAAAGGTATATTACCTATAGAAAGTATTGATTTTGTAAAACAATCAAGACATAAAAAATATTTTTGTCAAAATCTTTCTCAACATCTTGATTGGAAAACATTAAAAATAAAAATAAAAAATCAAGGAATGCGTAATTCTAATATCATGGCAATTGCACCTACCGCAACAATTTCTAATATTTGTGGAGTATCACAATCCATAGAACCAATATACAAAAATCTTTATGTAAAATCAAATTTATCAGGAGAATTTACTATAATAAATTCTTATTTGGTTAAAGACTTAAAAGATTTAAATTTATGGGATGAAACTATGATAAATGATCTTAAACACTTCAATGGAAGTATTCAAAATATTAAACGTATTCCTGAATTTATAAAAAAACGTTATATGACTGCATTTGAAATTAATCCATTATGGTTAATAGAATCTGCCTCTAGAAGACAAAAATGGATAGATCAATCACAATCATTAAACATATATATTAATAAACCATCTGGAAAAGAAATGGACTTCATATATAAACAAGCATGGATAAAAGGATTAAAAACTACATACTATCTGAGAAGTTTAAGTGCTAGTAGTATTGAAAAATCTACACTTACTAACTACGAGCTAAATGCAGTTAAACCAAAAAAAATAAAAAAACACAAAATATCTTATGAACCTCTTGATTCTAATTGTGAAGTATGTCAATAGGAGAAAATAATGTTATTTATAAAAAATGACAATCAAAATATCAAAAAAAAGATACAAAAAAAATACAATACATCTAATAAAATTAATTTAAATAGAATTAATGTTGATGATAAAAAAATTATTAATTGTAGAGCTGATCTTAATCAATTAGTTCCATTAAAATACAATTGGGCATGGGAAAAATATTTATTATCTTGTGCAAATCATTGGATGCCTAATGAAATAAATATGAACAATGACATTGTTCTATGGAAAAACCCACGATCATTAAGTGATAACGAACGATTAATCATTAAAAGAAGTTTAGGTTTTTTTTCTACTGCTGATTCTTTAGTAGCTAATAATTTAGTACTAGCAATTTATAAACATATTACCAATCCAGAATGTAGACAATATTTACTTAGACAGGCTTTCGAAGAAGCTTTACACACACATGCATATCAATATATAGTCGAAAGTTTAGGGCTAGATGAATCTGAAATATTTAATATGTATAAAGAAATCCCTTCTGTTTCTAAAAAAGCTGCTTGGGCTTTACCTTTTACACAAAATTTAAGTGATCCTTATTTTAAAACAGGAACACTAAAAAATGATCAAAAATTATTATATGATCTTATTGCATTCTATATAATTTTTGAAGGAATATTTTTTTATGTAGGGTTTGTTCAAATTCTTTCAATGGGTCGACAAAATAAAATGATTGGTACTTCTGAACAATTTCAATACATTTTAAGAGATGAATCTATGCATATGAATTTTGGAATTGATTTAATTAATCAAATTAAAAATGAAAATCCTCATTTATGGACAGAAAATTTTAAAAAACAAATTATTTCATTAATAAAAGAAGGAGTAAATCTCGAATATCAATATGCTGTTGATACCATAAAAAATGGAATTTTAGGAATGAACATAGAAATGTTTAAAGAATATTTATACTTTATAGCTAATAGAAGACTTAATCAAATTGGATTACCTATGATATATTCAAATATAAATAATCCATTTCCATGGATGAGCGAAATGACAGATTTAAAAAAAGAAAAAAATTTTTTTGAGACAAGAGTTACAGAATATCAAAGTGGAGGTGTTTTAAACTGGGATGATGATTATTAATATTTAATATTTAATTTCTTTTTTAATTTTAATATTTAAATTATATAATAACAAATTTAATCAACAAAAATTAATCAAGTAACAAAAATTAAAATCAACACTATTTATTCCAAATAAAAAAATCATTTTATAAAAATATAATTAATTATTACTAGAAAATATAATAAAATTATTTTCTATAATATATGAAGGAAATATTTATTTATGTATAAAACATACTCAATTAAAGATTGCTTCGATAAAAAAAATAAAATAAATCAAATTATTAAAATTAATGGGTGGGTTAAAACAAAACGTGATTCTCAAAAAAAATTATCATTTATTGATTTAAATGATGGATCATGTATGCAATCAATACAGATTATTGCATCTAACGTTTTACAAAATTATGAAAAAGAAATTTTAAAGTTAACATCTGGTTGCTCAATCAATGTTATAGGTCTTTTAACCTTGTCAAGAGGAAAAAAACAAAATATTGAAATCCATGCTAAAACTATAAAAGTTATAGGATGGATTAAAAACATAAAATATTACCCTATTCAAGCAAAATACCATACATTACAATTTTTAAGAAATATACCTCATCTTAGACCAAGAACTAAAATTATAAGTGCAATCACCAGAATAAGGCATTCATTGTCTTTAATTATTCATAATTATTTTCATAAAAAAGGATATTTTTGGATTAATGCACCAATTATAACAACTAATGATTGTGAAGGATCTAGTAAAATGTTTAGGGTAAGTAATTTAGATTTACTTAAAATACCAAAAACAACAGATGGAAAAATAAATTTTAAAAAAGATTTCTTTAAAAAAGAAACATTTTTAACGGTTTCAACTCAATTAAATGCAGAAGCTTATTGTATGTCAATGTCTAAAGTATATACTTTCGGTCCAACTTTTAGAGCAGAAAATTCTAATACTAGTAAACATTTATCAGAATTCTGGATGATTGAACCCGAGATAGCATTTGCTTCATTAAAAGATATTTGCAAAATAAGTAAAAATATTATTTTATATTTATGCAAAAAAATATTAGATGAAAGAGAAGATGAATTAAAATTTCTTAATGACTTTATTGATACAAAATTAATTAATAAACTAGAAAATATTATTAAATTTGGATTTGAAATTATTTCATATACTAATTGTATAAAAATATTAGATAAATCTAAAATCTCATTTAAATATCCCATAAAATGGGGAATCGATTTACAAACAGAACATGAACGTTACCTTACAGAAAAAATATTTAAAAAACCTATAATAATTACAGATTATCCAAAGCAAATTAAAAGTTTTTATATGCGACTTAATAACGATAATAATACAGTAGCAGCGATGGATATGATTGTCCCTAACATTGGAGAAATTATTGGTGGAGGACAAAGAGAAGAACGTATAGAAGTACTAGACAATAGAATTCAAGAATGTGGCTTAAACAAAGAAAATTATCAATGGTACAGAGATCTTAGAATTTATGGAACAGTACCTCATGCAGGATTTGGTTTAGGTTTTGAAAGATTAATTAGTTTTATTACTGGAATTTATAATGTCCGTGATGTCATACCATTTCCTAGAACTCCAGGGAATGCATATTATTAAACTTAATTTAATTTTTTATTTTCTTAATAAAAAAAATTTTAAATTTAATCAATTAAATTGTATTTAATTATTTATTTATAAAACAAAGTTATTAATATTAATAGTTTTAATAATATTTTGAATATTTTTATCCAAAGGAAATTTTCTACCAACAAACCAATCAAATAAAACTTGATCATCGTAATTAATTAACATTTCAAAAAAAAATAATTGTTTTTTAGATAAAAGAAAAATTTTATTATTAATAAATTTTCTCAAAATTAAATCTAACTCAAGTATACCTCTTCTGCAACGCCATTTAATTTTTCTATATCTTTTTTCTAGAATATAATTAACCATAAAGATTTAAAATTTGCTTTTATTTTAAAAGTTTTATAAAAATAATATATATTATAATATATCTATATTACTATGAAATCTTATAAAATAGGAAATCGAATTTTCACATTATATAATTCTTCCCTACAAAAAGAATTTAAATATGAAAAAAACAAAAATTATCTTTTTTATTTATCTAACTTATCTATATTATCTATATATGGTAAACAATCTTTAAATATGTTGCAGAGCCAATTAACTTGTAATTTAAATAAAATTAGTTTAAATTTAATGCAAAAAGGAACTATTTGTAATGAAAAAGGACAAATTTTCAGCTTACTAGATATAATTTTTTGGAAAAATTTTCACTTAATTTTACCCAATGATGTATTAAAAGAAATTAATATGCTTTTAAAAATACCCGCACTTTTATCTAATGTAAAAATAAAAAATCAAAACAAATATTATATTTATGGTTTTTATTTTATAAATAAACAAGATTTACTTCCTTTTCATCCATCATTACTATTAAAAATAAAACAAAATAAAGTAATTAAAACCAAAAAATTTTTTTGTTACTCTATAAATAAAAAATTATTTATATTAATAATATATAAAAAAAACAAAAATACACTTATTAATAATTTTAAACAACTTAATCAAATTAAAGGTTCTTTATCTTGGCATAAATTACAAATAGAAAACAAGATTTTTTCAATCTGTCAAGAAACACAAAAAATGTTTACGCCTAATAAACTTACTTTATTACCATCAGAATATATATCTTTGAATAAAGGATGCTATAAAGGACAAGAAATTATTAATAAATTATTTTATAAATCTAAAAAAAAATATTTTTTAAAACATTTTGTTATTGAAAAAAAAGATAAACCATTTCCCGGAAAAAAAATTTTTGATTTAAAAAATATAGAACTAGGAAGATTTATTGATATATGTCCGATATCTCATTATAAATATTTAACTCTAGTTAGTATAAATACAAATAAAAAAATACATTCTATAAAATTAGAAAAATAATATTTTTTTACACATTTAAAATAAATATCTCCTTAATACTATATTAATATAAGTAAATACTTATATAAAAATGTTTACAAAAAATATTAATATTTCTATTAAATTTTTTTTAAAAAAATATCAGTTAATGTAAATAATTTACGAATAAACATAAAAATCATATTAAAATCATATACAGAATTGATCTTAAATTTTGACAAGATACCTTTCCAATTATTTATTAAATCACTATTACTATTAATCCATTGATTTAAAGAAGTAGTTAAATCTTTTTTATTTTTTTTATAAAAATAAATAAATTGTATTACTATCTTTCTTTGTTGTAATTGAATATCTTTTAAAAATTCTTCTCTAATCAAATAATCTAGATAATTATTTATTGAATATGAAAGAATTTTATTTCTTAACCAATTAAATTTTAAAAATTTCTCTATATATAAATAAATATCAATAATTTCACCAATATTAATATTAGTTATATCTTCCACATAAATAATATCTATAAAAGACACTAAACATTCTAACAATATACAATCATTTAATAATGATTGTGAAATTCCTAAACTAATATAATTTTGAATAAAAAAAATAGAATTTAATAACTCCTTATATAATAAGGAATTTAACAAAATCATTTTTATTAATGATAATTTATATCTATAATGTTCAATAATTAAATCTATGTTTATATTATTTTTATTTTTATGATTTTCTAAAATCCACCGTATAACTCTATATAACAATCTTACTTGCAAGATATATAAATTATATTTCACGCCAAAATTTAATTTACTATCTAATGTTTCAATTTTTTTCCATAATTTTTCAAAATTCAAAATATTTTTCGATATTAAATAAGCATAGATTATAGAATCTATGGAAGATCCTGTATCATTTTTTATTTGATAAATAAAAGAAAATCCTAAATCATTTATAATTAAGTTACTGAGTTTTGTTGAAATAATTTCACGTCTTAATGGATGATATTCTATAATATATTTAGAATATTTTTTTTGCAAAATAGATGGAAAATAATTTAATAAAATTTTATTAAAAAATAAATCATTATTAATATTTAGTTCTAAAATTGCCTTTTTTAAAAGTATTTTACTATAACTTATTAAAATCGATATCTCTGGTTTCAATAAACCTTTTTTATAAATTTTACGTTTTAATAAACATTTTTTATCAGGTAAAAAATACAAATTCCGTTCAAATTTTTCATGAATTTCCAAAAAATCAATATAATCACTATGTAAATCTATTAATAAACTAGATTGCATATAAAGAATATTAATAATTTTCAGTTGATTATTATGATTCTTTAATATTGATAAAACAACTTCATTTTCAATACTTGATAATAAATCATTACGTTCATTGTTAGCCACTCTACAATTAATATTATCTAATAAAATTTTAATATTAACTTCTTTATCTGAACAATGAACTCCAGCAACGTTATCTATAAAATCCGTATATATCAATCCACCATTTAATGCATATTCTATTCTAGCTAACTGAGTTAATCCTAAATTACCTCCTTCACCAACAATTTTACATTTTAAATCTTTTCCATCAATACGAATTAAATCGTTTATTTTATCATTTACATCAGTATGATCTTCATAACTTGACTTTACAAATGTACCAATACCAGCGCTCCATAAAAAATCAACTTTAGATTTTAACAAAATTTTTATCAAATCATTAGGTTCAATAACACTATTATTAATATTAAAAACTTTTTTCATTTCTTTACTTACAGTAATAAATTTTTCAGAACGATCAAAAACCCCACCACCTTTGGATATTAAATTAATATTATAATCTTTCCATGTAGAATGAGGTAAATAAAATAACCTCTTACGCTCTTCAAAGCTTATTTCTGCATTAGGATTTGGATCTATAAAAATATGAATATGATTAAACGCTCCCAATAAATGAATTTTATTAGATAATAACATTCCGTTTCCAAATACATCTCCGGACATATCTCCTATTCCAACAACTGTAAAATAATCATTATTTATATTCAAATTTATTTCATAAAAATTTGATTTAATCGATTCCCATGCGCCTTTAGCGGTGATACCAATTTTCTTATGATTATATCCATTCGAACCACCAGATGCAAAAGCATCTCCTAACCAAAAACTATATTTATAAGAAATCTCATTAGCAACGTCTGAAAAATTTGACGTTCCTTTGTCTGCTGCCACAACTAAATAAGGATCATATTCATCAAAACAAACAACATTAACAGGATGAACGATATTTCCATCTTTATAATTATCAGTAATATCCAACATTCCTTTTATAAAAGACTTATAACAATCAATCACTCCACATTGAATCTCTTTTATTATAAAGCCTCCTTTTGCTCCACTAGGAATAATTAATGAATTTTTTATTTGTTGAGTTTTCATTAATCCTAATATTTCTGTTCTAAAATCTTTTTTTCTATCTGACCAACGTATACCTCCTCTAGAAATTTTTCCACCTCTTAAATGAATACCTTCAAATTGAACCGAATAAACAAAAATTTCACAAAAAGGATATGGCTTTGGAATATATGGAATATTTTTACTATCTAATTTAATTGATATATAATTTTTATGTGATTTTTTATTGAAACTATCGTATTGATAGTAATTAGTTCTTAAAGTATAAATAATAGCTTGTACATATTGTCTAATTACTCTATCCTCTGTTAAATCAGTTACTTTAGATAAATACTTATGTATATCATTTAATAATAATTTATAATAATACTTTCTATTATTAATATTTGGTTTAAAACGTATCCTAAATAATTTAATTAAATATTTAGTTAAAAAAATATTATGATTCAATATATGTTTTATAGTTTGTTCATTAAAAATAAATTTTGTTTGTTTAAAATATTTTGCATACATTCTCAAAATAGATATTTTTCTCCAAGATAAATTGGCAGAAAGGATTAATTTATTTAAACTATCATTTTCTACATATCCTAAATAAATATTTCTGAAAGCATCTTGAATTAATCTTTTTGCATAATACATGTTAACTTTAACATTTTTATTATTATTTAATAATATTAAATGACTTATCCATATATTTTTATTTTCTCCAAAATTAAAAAGATAAGATTGTCCACTAAAGATTTGTAATCCAAAATTCTTAATAATATATAAAATATTTGATAATATAACTGAATCATTAAACTTATAAAGTTTAAAGTAAAAATATTCTTTTTTTTTATTTAAAAATTTATTAAAATTAACTAATAATAAGTTTTTTTTTGATAACAATTCAATAAATTGTATATCTTCAACTGCCGATTTTGGTAAAACATTTTTAATGTACGATAAAGGAAATACACACCTGTATTTTTTATAAAAAAAGTTTACTTTTTCTTTATTAAATTTTTTATCTAAAAAATATTTAAAACGATTGATCCAAATCTTTTTTAAATCAATAAATTCTTTCTCAATTTTTGTTAAATTCCATTTCATAAATAAGTATATGTAATAAATAATATTATATTTAAAATAAATTTTAACTAATTCTAGATCATAAATCTAGATAAAACAAATTTAATTTATCTCTATCTTAATAAAATATATTTATTTACTTGCTTAATAAAAAATATTAATTTTAACTAAGTTAAACTGAAACATAATTCATCAAATTAACTCTACTAAAAACTGATATAATTTATTATAATTAATAATATAAATTTTTTATAAAATTAAAATTTCTTCATCGATTATTTTAATGATATTTAATGATTAAACATAAATTTATATTATTTATTCTAAATATTTTATTAACTTTTGTATCTAATGCACAAACTATATTTCCAAATGGATGTAAAAAAAATGGGTATTATTTTAATAATAAAAATTTATTTATAAATATTTCTGGAAAACAATCATTGTATTTATTTTATAATTATAGTAAATTTCCTATTAAAATCACCCAAAATAAAGAACAAAAAAAAATAATAAATTTTTTTTTAACGATCTCAACAATTCTTGACCCTATGAACTGGTCCGCTTTTTCTCTAGATACAAAAAATTTTTGTTTTGAATGTTTTAGTAAAAAAAATAATACTTTCCATAAAATAAAATGTATAAATGTTCTGTATATATGTCAATATACAAATGCAAAATTTACTTCCAGCAATTACGGAACTTATTGGGCTGCATCCAATAAAAAATTAAAAAACATCATTAAAGAAACAGTAAGCAAGGGTATTTACTTGCATTGGTAATAATTGAGATACTATTCAATCTACATCAAATAAAAATAAATATTCCTTTTAAAGATATATATATTATAAGATTAAAAATAATTATTTTCTCTTTATTTTTTATTTTTTTTTTGTAAAATATTATTTTCATAATAATAAATTACTTAACAAATATATGGTACAAACCGCTTCCAGCATGATACAGTTAGGAACTAAAGCATATTCATTTTCATTAATAGATGTTATAAGTGGAAATATTGTATCATTTCCACCAAAAAATATAAGAATTAATGCAATGGTTTTAATGTTTATATGTAACCATTGTCCATATGTTCAACATATCAATAAAAAGTTATCAGAAATATCTTTATTTTATAAAAATAAAAATGTAAACTTTTATGGAATCAATTCGAATGATATAAAACAATACCCAGAAGATTCCCCAGAAAATATGAAAAAAATAGCTATCAAAAATAATTATTCTTTTCCTTATCTTTATGATGAAACACAAGAAGTAGCTAAACTTTATAAAGCAACTTGTACGCCAGATTTTTATATTTTTAATAAAAAATTACTTTTAGTATATAGAGGTCAATTTGATGATTCTAGACCAAAAAATAATATAAAAGTTACTGGTAAATCTATTAAAGATACTATTGACAATTTAATTAACGGAATTCCAATAAATACAAACCAAAAACCAAGTATAGGATGTAATATAAAATGGAAAACTTAATATATAAAATAATTACATATATCCCAAAAAATAGTGTAGAAAAAGTAAAACAAGCACTTTTTTCTTCTGGTGCTGGAAAATTAGGAAATTATACAGAAGTGTGTTGGCAATGTTTAGGTATTGGTCAATTTAAACCATTAAAAAATGCAAATCCTACAATCGGAAAAATAAATTCTCTTACTTATGTTAAAGAATATAAAGTAGAAATGATTTGTAAAGCTAAATATATTCATAACGCAATAAAAACACTGAAATTAGTTCATCCATATGAAGAACCAGCATATGAAATAATAAAACTAGAAAAATTTATAAAATAAACAAAAATAGCAAATTATTATATCAATAATGTAAAATTATTTATAATGATCAACCTATTAAAGCTTTTATTCAGAAACAATATTCAGAGATATTTCTGTATATATATTTTTAAAAAACATTATCTTTATTTTGTAATTTCCTATACAACGAATTTGTTTTAAAGGTAAAATAATTTCTCGTTTTTTTACATATAACATTTGCTTTTTTAGTTGTTTCTGTATATCTAATGCTCGTATAGAACCATATAATTCTGTTTTATTTTTGGTTTTAACTGGTATAGTCAATATTACATTTTTAAAATGTAATGCACGTTGATTTGCATTATCTATAACTTCTTGCTTTCTCTGCTCAAGAAAAGCTCGTCGTTTTTTAAAAAATTCAATATTACTTTTTGTACAATATACAGCTATTTTTTTAGGAATTAAATAATTTCTAGCATATCCAGATGATACATTTATCTTATCCCCTGTATTTCCAAGATTCTTTACAGTTTTTAACAAAACTATATCCACAATTTATACTCTCCATATTTTAAACAAATTTTAATAATGTAGCTAAAAATTAGAAACAAAATTTCTCTTTTATTAAAAATAAATCAAAAAATGTGATAACATAAATTATATATTATATAAAACATATGTATTCATTATTTTGGTAAATTATTTTTAATTTGTTAAAGTAATGAAAAAAATTTTTAAAAGTTTTAAATTAATTAATATACAAACCCACAAAAACAAAAATTTAAACAAAAACAATACTTTATCTAAAAGTAAATATTTTCTATGGTAAAAAACCATTATTTTTCTTATATATTAAATCATCTATGATTATCACAATAAGGTAATAAAGCAAGAAATCTAGCATGTTTAATAGAATTAGCTATTTTTCTTTGAATTCGTATAGGAGTACCGCTTATCCTACTAGGAATAATTTTTCCAGTTTCTGTAATAAAATTCTTTAAAATATTAATATCTTTAAAAGTTAAATTTTCAAACTCTTTATTATTTTTAAATTTATATATTCTCTTTTTTCTATAAGAATTTATTATCATAATAATTTATTACCTTTTTAATAAATTAAATACATTACATGTTATAATTATCTTTCTTAGATAAAAAAGAAGGTTTTTTTATTATCTTGTTCTTTTTTATAATTAAGAATCTAATTACATTCTCATCAAACTTTAAAATATTATTTACATTATTAATAATTTTCCTATCACATTTAATATATAATAAATAATAATTAGCTTTATATACATTTCTAATAGTATATGCTAATTGTCGCCTTCCACAATCTTCCTTATAACAAATTTCACCATCTGATTCTAAAACTATTTTTTCATATTTATCTATTATTTGAATCAAATGATCACTTTTATCTGGATGAATTAAAATGACTAACTCATAGTATCTCATATTATTTTATATATTCTATATCATTTATGGCTAATATAATATTATATAAATAACAAATATTATTTTTATTAAAAATAAAAATTATTTATTATAATATCAATAATAATTAATTTACACAATCTATTTATTCAAAAACTAACTAAATTTTAGTAAAATCACTTACTAATATCAAATTTCAATAAAAATTATAATTTTTTTAACGCATCAACAATTTTTTTAATTCCCTCACCAGTTGAAGCTGAAATTAAAAAAAATTTATCTCTCCATTGTATTTTGTTTATTATATTATTTACTGTGTGTTTCACATTGTTTTTATCTAAAAACAAATCAATTTTATTAAAAATTAACCAACGTAATTTACTATATAAATCTATATTATATTTTTTTATTTCATTATCTATAATATTTATAGATTCTATTACCTTATCTTCTCCATAATCATTATATAAACTAATATCTACCATATGGAAAAGTATTCGTGTTCTCGATAAATGCTTTAAAAAATTAAATCCAAGTCCATATCCGCTAGATGATTCTTTAACTAAACCAGGAATATCCGCTATTATAAATTTCTTATTGGAAGATACAAAAAATACTCCTAATATTGGATATAATGTAGTAAATGGATAATCTGCTATTTTAGATTTAGTATTTGAAACAGAATTTATCAAGGTTGATTTACCAGAATTTGGCAAACCTAATAATCCAATATCTGCTAACACTCTCAATTCTAAACGTAAATAATATTTTTTTCCCAAACAACCTAATGTTCTTTGTATTGGATATTGATTAGTACTTGTTTTAAAATGAATATTTCCTATTCCATTTTTTCCTCCTTTAGCTATTAACAATAAATCACTTACAGTTTTTATATCTCCAATGAGATTATTAGTAGTTCCATTAAATACCATAGTTCCAATAGGAACATAAATGACAAGATTTTTTCCAGATTTTCCTGTTTTTCCATTACTCATTCCAGAACAACCATCTTGAGCTTTATAATATTTTTTATTTCTAAAACTTAACAAATTATTTAAATTTTTATTTCCTTTTAAATAAATACTACCACCTTTTCCTCCATCTCCACCATTAGGTCCTCCACGAGGAATATATTTTTCCCTTCTAAAACTCAAACAACCATCTCCACCCTTTCCAGATTCAACAGTTATAAAAGCTTCATCAACAAATTTCATATTTGTCTATTATTCATTAGAAAATAATAATATATATAATATAAATTAATCTTATAATTAAATTATGATAAATTCAGTTGTTATTGTACAATAGATACATAAATACGCTTTTTTCTTTTACACCTATAGAAAGATACCATTCCAAAAGTAGTAGAATATAAAGTATGATCTCTTCCACACTTAACGTATTTTCCACAATGAAATTTAGTTCCACGTTGTCTTAAAATAATATTACCTGGTTTTACCAATTGACCACCATATATTTTTATTCCAAGATACTTTGGTTTTGAATCTCTACCATTTCTAGTACTACCTGCAGCTTTCTTATGTGCCATAAACTTATAATTCCCTAACTATTATTATAGTTAATATCCAATACTTGTATTTTAGTACAACATTGTCTATGTCCAAAGCGCTTTATATAATGTTTCCTACGCTTAAATTTTAATACCGTAATTTTATCATGTTTCAAATGTTCTAAAATCTTTATTTTAACAAAAGAATTCTGTACAAATGGGTTACCAATTAAACATTTATTATTATCAAAAATTAATAATACATCTTTGATATTTAATTCCTTTTTAATCTTAACTGACAATAATTCTACAATTAACAAATCTCCTATTTTTATAGAATATTGTTTTCCTCCTAATAAAATTACAGCATTCATATATAATCCCCAAGATCTAAAAATCTTAACTTTTTCTAAATAAAAATTTAACAGTTACCAAAGATATTTTAATAAAAAACAAAATTTATCAAAAACCAGTATTTTATAAAAATTTTTTAATAATTTCAACTTATTTTAAGTTAAAATATATCATTAAAACTTCTTATTCTATTTAAGAAAAATAAAAATTAAAATATATTTAATTGGAGATAATATGCTAGATATTATTTTAGAAGCAAAACTAAGAAAAAAATTAGGAAAAAGAAATAGTCGTCGTATGCGTAATTTAGAAAAAAAAATACCAGCAGTTTTATATGAAAAAAATAAAAAAACCATACATCTTTATTTTTCAGAAAATAAAATATACAAACTTTTAAATAATAAAAATATTAATTTAAATATTTTTAAATTAAACATAGAAAATAAATTCTACAATGTAATTATTAAACATATACAATATCATCCTTATAAACCAATTATCTTGCATATAGATTTACAAAATCTATCTGAAAAAAGTATAATTACTACACGAATTCCAATAAAATTCATCAATAAAGAAAAATCAATCGGAGTAAAATTAGGAGGAATCATAACATACTCTATTCACTATGTAGAAATTAAATGTCAAGCTCAATATTTACCAAATTTTATTACTGTAGATTTAGCTAACATAAAATTAGGAGAAACTATTCATTTATTTGACTTAAAATTACCAGAAAAAATTAAATTAACAATTGATACTTCTAATCCAAACTATAATACATCTGTAGTCGGAATAAATATCGTTAAACATTCTAAAACAGAAGAACCTACTACTGATAAAGAAAGCAATAACGATATTAATTTACAAAAAAAATCATGACAA
Organism: Candidatus Legionella polyplacis; assembly: GCF_037013735.1. Lineage (NCBI taxonomy): Bacteria > Pseudomonadati > Pseudomonadota > Gammaproteobacteria > Legionellales > Legionellaceae > Legionella > Candidatus Legionella polyplacis. Next base: position 14,933 of record NZ_CP135136.1, on the reverse strand, counting down.
TAAAACTTATTATAGGATTAAGAAATCCTGGTAAACAGTATTCAAAAACTAGACATAATGTCGGTGAATGGTTTATTAAAAAATTAGTAAAAAAATATAATACTGATTATAAATATAAAAAAAAATTTGGTAGTGAACTATATACTTTAAATATTAATAACTATACATGTAAAGCATTACTACCTCTAAATTTTATGAATCTAAATGGATTATCAATAAAAAAAATAACAGATTTCTATAAAATTCATCCAAACAATATATTAATTTCTCATGACGATATCAAATTACCTGTCGGAAAAATTAAATTACAATTTGGAGGCAGTCATGAAGGGCATAATGGAGTAAAAAATGTAATAAATACCTTAGGTAACAAAGAATTTTATAGAATACGTTTAGGAATTAAATCATTTATATATAAACGTGAAATATTACAATACTATGTTTTAAGTGAACCAACATTATTTGAAAAAAAACTTATTTTAAAAGCTATCTTAAAAGGAATAAATATATTTCTATCTATTATAAACAAACCCAAAACACCAACTTAAAAATAAATATAAATTTAAAAGTAATAAATATAATAACATTAAAAAAAATTTTAATTTTAAATTAACATATTATTTTAAATAAAATAAATAAATTATTTTTTATATACAAAAATTAATTATGAATTATAAATGTGGAATAATTGGATTGCCTAACGTAGGAAAATCAACATTATTTAATTTAATTACACAATCTAATGTTAATGCTGATAATTATTTATTCTGTACAATAAAACCCAACATTGCTACTGCTGAAATATTTGATTTAAGATTATTAAAAATAAAAAAAATAATAAAACCTAAAAAAATAAAATTTTCAAATTTAACATTTATCGATATTGCAGGATTAATCAAAGGAGCTTCAAAAGGAGATGGATTAGGAAATCAATTTTTATCTAACATAAGAAACGTACATATTATTATACATGTTGTACGTTGTTTCATCAATGAAAAAATTATTCATTATAACAATATTATTAATCCAATAAACGATATCGAAACCATTGATATGGAATTAATTTTTTCTGACATAAATACTATTGATAATGCATTAAGTAAAATAAAAAACATTAAAAATAAAGAAACTTATTTTCAAAAAAATACATTAGAAAAAATAAAAAAATATTTAAATACTGGATTTCCAGCAAGAAATTTAAAATTAAATTCTCAAGAAAAAAAAATTATTCATAACTTATATTTATTAACTTACAAACCTATTATTTATATAGCTAATATTTCTAATAAAAATTCTTATAAAAATAAAAAAAACTATCTATTAAATCAAATAATAGAATTTGCAAAAACAAAAAATATAATATGTATTCCTATAGATATAAAAACTCAATTTACATTGAAAAAATTAAATAAAAATAGTAAAAATGAAATTATTATAGACAATCAAAAAAATTCTATACTAGATATAAACAATATTATATATACAGTATATAAAACACTTGAACTTTGTACTTACTATACAATTAATAAAAAAGAAGCTCATGCTTGGATTATAGAGAAACAAAATATTGCTATTCAAGCTGCAAAGAATATTCACAGTGATTTTAAAAAAGGTTTTATTCGAGTAGAAATTATATCTTATGAAGATTTTATAACTTATAAAGATTGTAAAATAATTAAATCTATTGGAAAATTAAAAATTGAAGGAAAACATTATACCATTCAAGATGGAGATATTGTGTACTTTCGCTACAACATTTAATAAAAATTAAATGACAATTACTTATATAAAAACATTAGTCCATAAAGATCTAAATAAAGTCAATGAATTAATATTAAATAAATTACATTCTAAAATTAAACTAATCAATAGTCTAACAAATTATATAATTAAAAACGGAGGAAAACGTTTAAGACCACTGTTAGTTTTATTATCTAGTCATTCTTGCGGGTATAAAGGATCAAATCATATAAGATTAGCAGCAATGATTGAATTTTTTCATACAGCTACATTATTACATGATGACGTAATTGATGAATCTTCATTGAGAAGAGGACATGAAACAGCAAATCAAATCTGGGGAAGTAAAGCTAGTATTTTAGTAGGCGATTATTTATTTACACAAACTATACAAATTATGGTAGATATAAATCATCCTGAAATACTAAAATTACTATCAGATACTTCATATCAAATAAGTTGTGGAGAAATCAAACAATTAACTAATCAATACAATATTTCATTATCAATTACAGAATATTTTGATATTATTAAAAAAAAAACAGCTTTATTATTTGCAACATCAGCAGCAATTGGAGCATTTATTAGTAATTCTCATAAAAAAATTATAACAAATTTATACAATTACGGATTACATTTAGGAAATGCCTTTCAATTAATTGATGATGCATTAGATTATTCTTTGGAAACAAAAATGGTAGGAAAAAATATTGGAAAAGATTTTTTTAATGGAAAAATTACCTTTCCATTGCTATATGCATTAAAATCTGGAACAAAAGAACAAAAAAAGGTAATATTTCAAAATATTAAAGAAAGAAATTTAAATAATTTCAATAAAATATTAATTATAATCAAAGAAACAAAAGCTATAGAAGCAACAAAAAAATATGCAAGAATTGAAATATTACGAGCTATTTCATATCTAAAATATATACCAGAAAGTATTTATAAAAACGCTTTGAAAAAGCTTGCATATTTTTCTTTAAATCGAAATTATTAAACTTACATATTTACTATTTCTTAAATAAACAATATTGAAATAAAACTTTTATTTTTATAAAATAAAAAGGCAAAAATACTTTACATATATTAACTATTATTATTACTAAATAAAATTTCTTTCTTATAAAATGATTTATTACTTGTCAAATATATATTTCAAAAAAATATTTTTTATAAATATTATCGAAATATTACTTATTGTATGGATAATAAACTATCAATTTAAACAAAAACTTTTTATAAAAAAAAATTTAAACGAACTCAAAATAAATATTGAAAATCAAAACAAAAATATTGAAATTAATTTACAAACTATTTGTTACAAAATACAAAAAGATATAAATGATATTGAAGCAGAAAAAAAAATAAATATATTAAATAATATTAATAACATAATCAAACAAGAAATCAAAAACGTTTACGATCAAGTAAATTATAATTTTACTCAATGTATAAATTTATTATCATCTAATTTTCATTTTATTAACCAAGAAATACATTTAAATTTTAAAAATTTAATACAACAAATAGATCATAAATTTACTAATGAATTAAATAAAAATACTCCAATGTTTACTAACATAATGCAACAACTCACTATTATTGATGAAGCACAAAAAAAAATATCACAATTATCAATGAATATCATTAGCATACAAGATATTTTAACAGATAAAAAATCTAGAGGACTTTTTGGAGAGATTCAACTAAACACCCTTATAGCTAATGCAATTCCAAAAAACCATTATCAAACTCAATACACTTTAAGTAATCAAAAAAGAGCTGATTGTATATTGTTTATGCCAGAACCTAATGGGCATATAGTCATTGATGCTAAATTTCCATTAGAAACTTATAAAAAATTAATGAACAATAATATTTCTGAAATAGAAAAAAAAAATCTTAGGCAACAATTTAAACAAGATGTACAAAAACATATTAAAGATATTGCGGAAAAATATATTGTACTAAATGAAACAACAGATAGCGCTATAATGTTTATACCATCAGAATCAATATTTTCTGAAATCCATGCAAATTATCCAGAAATCATTAACTTATCACATAGTTTACGCGTTTGGATTACTTCTCCTACAACTTTAATGGCTATTTTAACAACAGCAAGAACAATTTTAAAAGATATCGATACAAAAAAACAAACACATATCATTAAAAAACATTTAGAAATTCTTTCTTACGATTTTCAACGATTTGAACAACGAATGGACAAACTTTCTAAACACATTAATTTAGCATATCAAGACACTAATGAAATACACATATCATCTAAAAAAATTAGCAAAAGATTTAAAAAAATTGAATCAGTAGAAATAGAATTAACAAAGAAATAAAAATCTTTTTTCATATCATAAAATATCTAAATATTATTTCCCGACTATTCTAAAAAATCAACAGAATATACATATATTATATTTAAAATAATAAGATAAATGTTTTACAAAAAAACATTAAATTTATAAAATTTCTTTTTTATAAAAAAATTTTATATTTATAATATAATTTATATATAATTATTTAATTTAAAATTACATAAATTAAAAAAACAATGAATCAATAATTTATTTATAACTGCCACAAAAATTATTTATTATATTAAAATGACAATGATTCCACTAATAAAAATTAAACATCTTTCAAAAACTTATGAAAAAAAAATTATTATAAATAATCTCAATTTATCTGTATTTCATGGTGAATTTTTAACCTTATTAGGACCATCCGGGTGCGGAAAAACAACTTTATTACGTTTAATTTCTGGATTTGAAAATCCATCTTCCGGGGATATTTTTATAAATGAAAAAAAAATTAACACTATACCACCTCAAAAACGTGAAATACACACAGTATTTCAAAATTATGCTTTATTTAATCATTTATCCGTTCAAGATAACATAGCCTTTGCCCTACACTGCAAAAATATAAAAAAAAAAGAAATTATTAACCGTGTTAATAAAATACTACAACTAGTAGAACTAGAAAATTTTGCAAAAAATAACATAAAAAACTTAAGCGGTGGTCAAAAACAAAGAGTAGCTATTGCCAGAGCAATTATTGACCATCCAAAAGTATTACTATTAGACGAACCATTAAGTTCACTTGACTATCATCTTAGAAAAAATATGCAATATGAATTAAAAAAATTACAAAAAAAACTAAAAATAACTTTTATATTTGTTACACATGACCAAGAAGAAGCACTATCTATTTCCGATCGAATTGCCATTCTTAATTGTGGAAAAATTGAACAAATAGGCACTCCAAAAGAAATTTATAAATCACCTATTAATATTTATGTTGCAAAATTTATAGGAGATACAAATATCTTTTATATAAAAGTCCTAAAAATTAATAAAAATATTTTTATGGCAAAAATAGAATCTATAATATTATCTTTTATAAATATAAATAATTATAAACTTAATGATTATCTCTACCTTATAATAAGACCAGAAAATATATATTTATCAAAATCTAAAACAATACAAAAGAAAAATATCACAAATATAAATATTTTACCTGGTAAAATTATAGACATAATATATAAAGGATCGACAATAAACTTTAAAATTTTATTAAATTCAGGAAAAATTATAAATACTATCAAAATTTTTAATGAAAACAATGAATCATCAAAATATTGTATAAACCAAAAAATTTGGATTTATTGGTTTTTAGGAAACGAAATTTTACTTCCATATGAAAAAAAATTTTAAATTTATACCAATATACTTCATTTATATTTGGCTCATTTTTTTTGCTATTCTTCCACTAAGCTTAATGTTTATTATTAGTTTCTTTACCAAGAATAGTATAAGTTTATTTTCTTTACCGTTAACTTTAAATAATTATAAAGAATTATTTCTCCCAATGTTTGCAAAAATTTTTTTTAAATCATTATTTATTGCTTTACTAACTACAACATTATGTTTGATCATTGCTTATCCATTTAGCTATGTACTAGTAAGATCAAAATATCAGTCTTTATTAATAATATTTATTATTATACCATTTTGGACTAATTCATTAATACGCACTTATTCATTAGTAACAATACTCAAATTTAAAGGAATTATTAATAAAATACTTTTCTATTTGCATATAATTAAAACACCTTTACATATATTATATTCTAATTTTGCAGTATTAATAGGACTAGTTTATAATCTATTTCCATTTATGGTTTTGCCATTATTTACAAATATGAAATATTTTAATTTTGAACTTATCGATGCAGCAAAAGATTTAGGCGCAAATAAATGGATTATATTTTATTATATTTTTCTTCCAAATACAGTTCCTGGAATTATATCTGGATGCTTATTAGTTTTTTTACCATCTATGACCCTGTTTTATATTCCAAATATTCTTGGAGGAGCAAAATCAATGCTATTAGGAAATTTTATTCAAAACCAATTTTTATCATTAGAAAATTGGCCAAAAGGGTCAGCAACAAACATAATATTAAGTATTTTTTCTTTAATAATATTTATATTTTATCATTATAAAAGCAATAAAAAATAAAATGAAATTCGTTATACAAAAAATATATATTATAACTATTTATTTTTTTTTATATTTTCCAATATTAATATTAATAATTTATTCAATAAATGATTCCAAATTTTCTTTACAATGGCATGGATTTACTTTTAAATGGTATAAAAAACTTTTTCACGATCATATTTTATGGATATCTTTCATAAATTCTATAGAACTAGGATTAAGTTCTTCTATTATTGCTACCTTAATAGCTTTTTTTACATGTATTTATTTATTTTTCTATACAAATTATCACCATTATGGTATACATTTAACACTAATTTTACTAATTGTCATTCCTGACTTAATATTTGGAATTTCTTTATTATTATTTTTTCGTACTATCTTTATCCCTCTTGGTTTTATTAGTTTACTAATAGCACATATTACTTTTTGTCTACCTCCTTCTATTTTAATAATAAACAATTATCTTAATAGTATTGATTCCAATATATATTTTGGAGCTATTGATCTAGGAGCTACACAACTAATTGTGATAAAAAAAATATTATTTCCAACATTATGGCCATCAATATTAATTTCTATATTATTATGTTTTACAATTTCTATTGATGATGTTATTATTAGTTATTTTTTAACTGGACCAAATTTTAATTTGTTATCATTAACAATTTATTCTTTAGCTAGAACAGGAATTACTCCGGAAATTAATGCATTATGTTCCATTACTATTGGAATATCAATAATAATAGCATTTATAATTTTCTACTTATTTTCTAATCAATTTAAATGAAAAACATTATTATATTGCTATTACTAATTATTATTAATAATAGCGTTTTTGCAAAGAAATCGATAATCAATATTTATATCTGGGGAGGAGAAATACCTGAATCTATAATACAAAAATTTGAAAAAGAAACCGGTATTCAAGTTAATTTCTCTACTTACGACAATAATGAAACTATGTATACAAAACTAAAAACAAGTAAAACAAATATATATGATATTATTTTACCATCTTCTTATTTTGTAGAAAGAATGAAAGTACAAGGTATGTTACAACATATAAATCATCAACAATTACCAAATCTTAAAAATCTTGATTATCATTTTTTACATCATTATTACGATTTTAACAATCAATATAGTGTGCCTATTACATGGGGAGTCACTGGAATTTTTTATAATAATACAAAAATTAATTCACCACCTAATTCTTGGAAAAATTTTTGGAATAAAATCTGGAAAAATCAATTAATGTTACTTGATGATTCTCGTGAAATATTTTCTATATCATTAATTAGCTTAGGATATAATCCGAACGATAAAAACCCTAATCATATAAAACAAGCTTTTAAACATCTATTAAAACTTATACCAAATATAAAGTTATTTGCAAGTGATAATGTACAATCTATTATTGTGGATGAAGATGCCATTATAGGTGCCGTTTGGAACTCTGATATTCTGAAATCTGAAAAAGAAAATAAACATATCAAATTTTATTATCCAAAAGAAGGATTCATTGTATGGATAGATTGCTTAGCAATTCCAAAGAATCCTCCTCATATAAAAGAAGCATATAAATTCATTAATTTTATACTCCAACCAAATATTAGCAAACAAATTACTTTAAATGAAGGTTTAGCTATTACAAATTACAAAGGCTTTATGTCTTTACCAAAATCTATTAAAATAAATCCAATTATTTATCCATCTGGTAATATATTAAATCGAGCTTACTTTCAACGTGATTTAGGAGAAAAAATTTTAAAATTATATAATGAATATTGGCAAGAACTAAAAATGTCATTTTAATAATAATTAAATTTTAAATTATTAATTTGATTATTTAAAATTCAAAATTAATGTTTATTTTGATGATAAAAACGAGCTGCAAGAATAAAATTTTTAAAAATTGGATGACTATTCCTAGGAGTAGAAAGAAATTCTGGATGAAACTGACATCCAATAAACCAAGGATGATTGGGTATCTCAATAACTTCAACTAAATTATCTATAGCTGAATATCCAGATATTAATAATCCATTTTTCTTTAAATCCATAATATATTTATCGTTGATTTCATATTTATGCCTATGTCTCTCAATAATTTCTAATTTATTATAAATTTTATATATAAGAGAATTCTTTTTTAATTTACATACCTGGGCACCCAATCGCATTTTACCATTCAAAATATTATTATTACTATCTATATTAACATGATTAAAAATTTTATCATGTTTACAACAAAAATGTTTTTCTTCTATCAACACAATTACTGGATAAAGTGTATTTTTATCAAATTCTGTTGAATTAGCCTTATATAATCCTACTACATTTCTAGCAAATTCAATTACAGCTATTTGCATTCCTAAACAAATTCCTAAAAATGGAATTTTAAATTCCCTAGCATAACGAACTGATACAATTTTACCATTTATTCCTCTATCTCCAAACCCACCTGGAACTAAAATCCCATCTAACATTGAAAAAAATAATTCACATTGATCATCCTTTATTAGATTAGCATCAATATAAACAATATCAATCTTAGTTTTTGTATGAATTCCAGCATGCAATAAGGCCTCATTAATAGATTTATATGCATCATTTAACTTTATATATTTTCCAACTATACCAATTTTTACAGTCATCGTTTGACATGCTTGAGCTTTTACAACATCTCTCCAATCTTTTAAATCAGTTTGTTTTAATTTTAACTTTAATTTTTTTTCTACTATCTTATCTAAACCTTGTTTATGCAACAACAATGGTATTTGATAAATATTACTAACATCCTTTAAAGAAAAAACACTATTTTTCTCAATATTAGCAAATAAAGCAATTTTCTGTTTTTCATAAAATGATAATGATTTTCTGGATCTAGCAATTAATATATCAGGTTGTATACCAATAGAACGTAATTCTTTAACTGAATGTTGAGTTGGCTTTGTTTTTATTTCACCAGATGAAATAATATATGGAACAAGAGTTAAGTGTATAAATAATGATTTTTCTACTCCTAATTCCATTCTCATTTGACGAATTGCTTCTAAAAAAGGCAATGATTCTATATCTCCAACTGTACCACCTATTTCAACTATAACTATTTCAAATCCTTGAGAGCCTTTTCTAATAAGATATTTAATTTCATCAGTAACATGAGGTATTACCTGAACTGTATCACCTAAATAATCTCCCCTTCGCTCTTTTTTAATAACAGATTCATAAATCTTACCAGAAGTAAAATTATTAAGTTTAGTCATGGTAGTTTTAACGAATCTTTCGTAATGACCTAAATCTAAATCTGTTTCTGCCCCATCATGAGTTACAAAAACCTCTCCATGTTGAAAAGGATTCATAGTTCCAGGGTCAACATTGATATAGGGATCTAATTTAATTAATGTAATAGAAGCACCTCTAGCTTCAAGAATAGCTGAAAGGGAAGCAGAAGTAATTCCTTTCCCTAAAGAAGAAACAACTCCCCCTGTAACAAATATATAATTTGTCATACAAAATTTATTTTATAAAAAACAAATACATTGATAGTTAATTTTATATCTCAAACAAAATATGTTAAAAACAACACTAATTTTATTTGTAGAAATTTATTTAAAATCAAATCTTAACTTAAAACTTAAAATAAAAAGTTTTGTTAAGCTTAATATTTTTAAATGATCATTTATTTTATTCTTAATAAATGTCCTAATTTTTTTTGTTTTGTTTTTAAATAAATCCTATTATCATCCGTTGCATTAATAACCAATGGTAAACGTTCAACAATATTAATGCCATATTTCTCTAATGCTATAACTTTCTCAGGATTATTAGTTAATAATCTTATTTTATTAAAATTTAAATATTTTAATATTTGAAAAGCAACAGAATAATCACGATTATCTGCCGGTAAACCTAATTTTAAATTAGCCTCTACTGTATCATATCCCTTTTCTTGAAGAGCATATGCTTTTAATTTATTAGATAAACCAATTCCTCTTCCTTCTTGTCTTAAATAAATTAAAATCCCTCCCTTACAATTGATTTCATATAAAGCTTTATGTAATTGCATTCCACAATCACATTTACATGATCCAAATACATCTCCAGTAATACATTCAGAATGAATACGAACCAATGGAATTTCATCATGTAATTCCGATAATTTTGTTAATATAAAATGTTCATTATTATCTATAACATTAGAATATACTGTCATAAAAAATTCTCCATAATTTTTTAATGGCAAACGAATCGTTTCTATTTCAGAAATCAATTTTTCATTTTTAATTCTATAATCAATAAGATCACGAATATTTACAAGATTTATATCATATTTTTTTGAAAAAAGAATTAAATCATTAAGTCTACTCATTGTTCCATTTTCATTAATAATTTCACAAATAACAGAAGCAGGTCTTAATCCAGCCAATTTTACTAAATCTATACTAGCTTCAGTTTGTCCAGCTCTATCCAATACACCATTTTCTTTAGCCAACAAAGGAAAAACATGTCCTGGAGAAATAATATCATCCGATTTACTCAATGCAGATACCGCTACTTTAATAGTATGAGCTCTATCATAAGCTGATATACCAGTAGATACTCCATGTGCTGCTTCTATAGAAACAGTAAAAGCAGTTCCATATGGAGATTTATTATTATTTACCATCATTGGTAATTTAAATTTATTTACTAATGAACGATCCATAGGCATGCAAATTAATCCTCTTCCAAATTTACTCATAAAATTAATTATTTCAGGAGTAACAAATTCAGCAGCAACAACTAAATCTCCCTCATTTTCTCTATTTTCATCATCCATTAAAACAATCATTTTTCCAGATTTTAAAACCATTAAAGCCTTATCTATACTTATAAAAGGATTTTTCATACTATAACTACTCCTAAATCTCTATAAAATTTCTTAATTTAACATAAAACATAATAAACACTTATGATTAAAATATTTTATGACATGTTAAATAATAAAAGTATTTACTTATTTACAAGATACAATATATTTTTTATATAAAAAACATACTTCATTTCAATTCAAATCTTCTTACCTTTTTAGCCACATTATTCAATACACCATTTACATAACGATAACCTTCATTAGATCCAAATTCTTTATTTAATAATATAGACTCACTCAAAATAACCTTATAAGGTATATAAACACAGTAAATTAATTCAAATGTTCCTATTCTTAATGTTGTTAATTCAATTGGAGTTAAACTTTTAATAGTTCTGTCAAGAAACATTATTAAATAACCCTCTATAATTTTTAATGAATTTACTATTCCAAATAATAAATACCTAAAATACAATATATCTATTTTCCCCGAATCATAAAGAACACGAAATTGTAATTCAATATCTCTAATATCATATTCAGACATTAACCATTGATAAAGAGCCTGTAATACTAACCTTCTTGCTTGTCTTCTTTTAAAAAAAATTATTTTTTTCAATATTCTATTCTAAAACATAAACATATTTTCTATGTATAATTATTATTATTAACATATATTCACCAACAAACATCACACATATAATAATATGTATTAATTAATATCACTTATATAATATATATTTAACAATTTTTAAAAAATATACAAATATTAAAAGTACTTAAAAAAAAATATAATTAATGGTTAACTTTATAAGTATTTAAAATTTATTAAAAATACTTGTTTAAAATATTAAACATAGATAAAGCACAATCTACCACTTCTCTTCCTTTACATCCAAATTTTCCGTTAATACGTTCTAAAGCCTGCTTTTCATTGTCAGTAGTTAAAATACCAAAAATTACTGGAATATTAAAAGTAATAGCTACTTTTTGACAACCATAACTAACTTGCTGACAAACATAATTGTAATGATCTGTATTTCCTTTAATAACTGAACCTAAAGTAATAATAACTTTTACTTTGTTACTAATTGCTAATCTCTTTACAATTAATGGAATTTCAATTGCTCCAGGAACTTCAATTAAGATTATATCCTTTTGAAGGAAACCTAACTCACCCATATAAGATAATGTACTATTTTTTAATAATGATGTAATGTCATAATTAAAATAACTCACTACTATACCTATAGGAAAAGATTTAATTAAACTAACATTTGTTTTTTGATTACTCATTTTATCATTACCCATATTAGATCGATACATAAAACATATATATTTATATTTTTTCTACTAAACTATCTTTACATAATAAACTTAATATATAAAAACTAATTATACTTCAATTGATTCATTTTTATAACATTTAAAGTTTTTAATTGATGTAGTACTACTCTAGTTAAATAATCAAATTCAACATTTAAACGTTGGCCTAACTTAAAATAATTAATTGTAGTAATTTTTAATGTATGAGGAATTAACATTAATTTAATATTTCCATCTATAATATTATTAATAGTCAAGCTTACCCCATCTAAAGCAATACTACCTTTTATAAAAACATAAGGCAAAAAAGAATTAGAAAAATCTCCAACTACTAATTCTACACAATTTTCAAAAATATTTTTTTCCTTTACTATAGCAATAGAATCTATATGCCCTGTTAAATAATGGCCACCAAATCTTCCATATGCTGGCATAGCTCTCTCAAGATTAACAATATCTCCAACCTTTAATTTTTTTAACGTAGTACAAAGCAATGTTTCTGGAGAAACATCAAACATTAAAAAACCCTCTTTTTTTTTAGCAAATAATGTTAAACATACTCCATTAACAGATATACTTTCTCCTATACATAAATCATTAAATTTCGATTTAATAATTAAACGTCTTGTATATTTCTTAATAATATTACAAACTATTCTTCCCCTATCTTCAATTATACCAGTGAACATACTATTATTTTCCTTATATTATAAAACAATATTAATATTTTACTATATTTTAATATATAAACTTGCAAATTATTTTTAAATAACATTTGAAATACCAAATAATATTATATAAATATCATGTATCAAAAAATAAAATTTTTTTGAAAAATATTATATACTTATAGCTCATATCTAAAAATATAACTCAAATATATAAAATATATTTTTTAAAAAATACTACAAATAAAGCTGCAAAAAGATCATCCATCATTATTCCTAACCCATTTTTAATATTATAATCAATAAAACAAATTGGAATAGGCTTTAATATATCAAATAACCTAAATAAAAATAAACTAATTATTATATCACATGCTTCATTTGTAAAACTTACTGACATTGCTATAAAATAACCAACAATTTCATCAAAAACAATTCTTTTATCATCACATAATCCAGTAATATTAGAAGTATTATTAACAATAAAAATACCAATAAAAAAAAAATATGCATAGAAAAACATACAATTTTAAAGAACAAAATGAAACTAAAAATAAATATATAGGAATTGAAACCACAGTAGCAAAACTACCTGGTGCTTTAGGAATAAAACCACTCCCAAAGCCAAATCCAAAAAAATAAATTAAAACATTAAAAATTTTTTTCACCATAAAAATATTTTTTAAAAATTAAATTAGTTATACATCCATCTAAAACCTTTTTAAAAATAAATATCTTAAAAATATTCTTTAATTCCATTCTATACAAAGAATAGCATTATCTTTTTTTATTTTCCAATATATTTTTTTTGATCTACAAAAATCAATTTGTCTTTGAAAAGCTGAAATAGCTTTCCCTAATAATAATCTAGGAGCTATATATACGTATGTGCATTGTACTAAATTATAATAATGTAAATTAGAAAATAATTTTCCACCTGCTTCTACCCAAACATCATGATACCCCATATTTCCTAAATGACTAATAATAGTTTTTATATCTAAAAAATTAGCACTACTTCTAACTGGATAATAATAACAATTATTAATGATATTTTTAATATCATACTTAGAATCATAATATATATAACAAGATTTCGCACTATAAAAAACTCTCATATCTTTATTCAAAGATAAAGAACGATCTAATATGGCTATAGGCTTTTTAATACTTTTATTTCTTAATCTAACATTTAACAATGGATTATCTCGTTCTATAGTCTTTGATGTAGTTAATATCACATCACTATACAAACGTTGTTTATGAGTAAATTCTGAACATAACTTATTAGAAATTAAACATCGTTCTTTATTTTTTAAAAATGAAATTTTTCCATTTAATGACTGTGCTATTTTTGCTGTGATCCATGGTTTTTTATTTTTAACCCAATAATCATAACTTTTATAGAAAGAATTAACTTCTTCTAAAGGAAAATATATAACTTTAATTCCAGCATTTTGTAGAATTTTAGATGTATTATTTTTCTTTACAATAAAATTTGGATCAGGAAAACCATATACAACTTTGTATACACCATAAGCTATAATAGCATTAACACATGGTGGAGTTTTTCCCCAATGATTACAAGGCTCTAATGTAACATACATGATCAAATGTTTTATATTTGTAGGTATTTTTTTTAATACAGAAACTTCTGCATGTTCAGATCCAAATCCACGATGATAAGATTTAGCTATAATTTTATTATCTTTCACCACTACTGCTCCTACACTTGGATTTGGAGAACAAAAACCTTTTCCTAACCAAGCTTGTTTAAGAGCTAATCGCATAAAAATCTTATGAATATTCAT